>NZ_JABXEP010000259.1:0-7054 GCF_013372605.1 Myxococcus sp. AM009 | reverse complement strand
CCTTGGGGTCCAGGGGCTCGGGGTCCAGGCGCTCCACGGCCTCCACGACAATCTGGGAGCGGCCGTGGAACTGGATGACGTTGCCCTGGACGAGCACGAAGTCACCCGGCTGGAAGACGGGCTCGAGCGCGTCGACGTTGTCGAAGACGCGCGCGTCCACCTCGCCACTCTTGTCGACGAGCGTGGCGGCGACGAACACCTTGCCACTGCGGGCGGTCACCTTCTCCTTCTTGGTGACGCGGAAGACGGTATGGACGCGGTCCTTCTCCCGCAGGTCGGCCGCATACACCTTGCGGACGGTCTCCACGGAACCTTCCTGGGTGGGGGGCGCGGACTCGGGCACGTTTTCGTTGGTCATTGCGGCGGCGGACACTAGCACTCCAGCGGCCGCGCGGGGGGACGGCTTCAGCTGACTTCCAACGCCACCGCGTGGAGGTGCTCCGCCCCATGGGAGCCGGCCAGGGTCGGGTGGTCCGGCGGCAGCCCTGGGCGGGCCAGGCGGGTGGCGATGCGGGCCTCGCCCTCGCAGGCGGTGGCCACCAGCTCGTCGAAGCCGTCCTGGGGGAGGGGTGGATGGTACCCGGTGACCATCAGCCAGCCACCGTGGCGCGTCCTGCGAAGCGCGTGACGCAGCAACTCCACGAATTCCTCGTCCGTCGCCACGGCCGGTGTGTCCAGGAGGACCAGGTCGAAGGTGTCGCGCACCGCACGCAGGACCTGGAGGGGCTTGCCCGTCTCCACCGTCACCCGGCCCAGCAGGCCGTTGGCCTCCGCGTTCTCCCGCGCCAGGTCCGCGGCGTCCGCGTTGGCGTCGAAGGCGAGGATGTACCGGGCGCCGTGCACGCCGGCGTGGACGAAGAGCCCACCCACGTTGCAGCACGCGTCCAGCACGCGCGCACCCTGGGCCATGCGCGCCACGAAGCGGCGGACCTCGCGCTGGTCATACGCGTAGCCCGTGCCCTGGCCGTAGGTGAGGTCCACGGTGAAGCGGGCCCCCAGCTCCAGCAGCCGGCACCAGCGGGGTGGGGTGCCGTAGAGGACGTGGGGGCGCTGCGTGGGCAGCCCCAGCGCCTTTCGGCGAAGGGTGTCGTTGCGCAGCAGCACCGCGCCCGCGCCCGCCACCTCCACCAGCGCGCGCGTCAGCTCCTCATGGCGCGCGTCCATGGCGCGGGTGAGCGTCTGCACCACGTAGTGGGTGTCATAGCGGTCCACGATGAGGCCGGGCAGGCCGTCTCCGTCATCGTTGACGACGCGGCAGAAGCGCGGGTCGTCCACCAGCCGGCCCCGCCGCTCGAAGGCGTGGCGGAGGTGGCGAGGGATGAGCCCCTCCACCACCTCGTCCGGCTGGCCGAGCCGGCGCACCGCGTAGGACGCGTCTAAATCCACGTCACCCAGGCCCAGCACCGAGCCGTCCTCGTCCCGAAGCTGCACGGGCTCGCCGGGCTGCGGCGTGCCTTCCATGGAGACGATGTCTTCCCGGCGCAACCACGGCGCGCCATGGCGCAGTCGGCGGGCGGCGTCGCGGGACAAAAAGGTGCTGAGCACGATGGGTTCTCCTCTCGCGGCGACCCGAGGGCACCGGCGCCCCGGGGCGTGCTGCCAGGGGAGAACATGGGGCGCTGGCCCGTGGATGGCTGCCCGTCCCGGAGCGCCACGTCGGGGGGCAGCCGGGCGGGCGGGCCCGTGCGCCGTCGCCCCGTTGCTTCAGCCTCCGCCAGGCGCGCGCTTGAAGGCCTGGGTGGTGACCTGGAAGAGCAGGGTGCTGGCCACCAGCGCCAGCACGATGCCGATGCCGCGCAGCCGCAGCTCGTCACGGAACACCAGGGACAGGGCCAGCGCGCTCAGCAGCACCACGGCCGCCACGCGAAGCACCTGTCCCCGCTGCATGGCCCCCGAGCGCGCGGGCTTCGCCCGGGCCAGGACGGGGATGCTCGCCGCCTTGCGCCAGGTGGTGGCGGTCTCCTCCCGGACGTCGTCCTCCGCGTCCACCAGCCCCTGGACGTAGGCCCGCTCCACCTCCAGCAGGCTGGGGTAGACCAGCTCGCCCTCCGGCGTCCGCACGACGTATCCCATGCGCCCTCCTCCCGGCCGTCCGTCAGGACAGCTCGGTGGCAATCTGCTCAGCGACGCGCAGTCCATCAATGGCGGACGACACGATGCCGCCCGCGTAGCCACAGCCCTCGCCCGCCGGGTAGAGGCCCTTCATGGACACTGACTGCAAGTCTTCGCCGCGGGTGATGCGCACCGGCGACGACGTGCGGCTCTCGATGCCGATGAGCTTGCCCTCCTCGCTGATGAAGCCGCGCATCTTCCGCTCGAAGGTGCGCAGGGCCTGCTTCAGCGACTCGGTGAGCCGCTCCGGGAAGAGCTGGTTGAGGTCCGTGTGCGCCAGGCCGGGGCGGTAGCTGGTGTCGCCCGGGGCCTTCTTCACGCGCCCGGCCAGGTAGTCCGGAATCGTCTGGGCCGGGGCGTAGAAGCGGCCTCCGCCCAGCTCATGCGCCTTGCTCTCCCAGTGGCGCTGGAACTCCAGGCCCGCCAGCGGACCGCGGAAGCCCTCGCGCTCGAAGTCCGCCACGGACACGGACACGACGATGCCCGCGTTGGCGTAGCGCGCGTTGCGCCGCGAGTTGCTCATGCCGTTGGTGCACTGGAGCCCGTCCTGCGTGGGCGTGGGCACCACGATGCCGCCGGGGCACATGCAGAACGAGTAGACGCCGCGCACCTCGCCGTCCACCTCCAGGTTCTCCGCCAGCTTGTAGTCCGCCGGGGGCAGGCGCGGGTTCTTGGCCGCGTTGCCGTACTGGATGCCGTTGATGAGCGCCTGCGGGTGCTCGGCGCGGAAGCCCAGGGCGAAGGGCTTGGCCTCCACCATCACCTGGCCGTCGGCGGCGAAGCGCTCATACAGCTCGCGCGCGGAGTTGCCGGGGGCCAGGATGACGCGGTTGCTCTCCAGCGTGCGGCCGTCGGACAGCTTCACGCCCGCGATGTGGCCATCCTTGTAGAGCAGGTCGTCCACGCGCGTGCTGAAGTGGACCTCGCAGCCGCCGGCGATGAGCTCCTCGCGCAGCTTCGCCACCGCGCCGGGCAGCAGGTCCGAGCCGATGTGCGGCTTGCCCTCGATGAGGATGTGGTCCGGCGCGCCGTAGCGGGCGAAGGCCTCGATGACCTTGCGCACCATGGGGTGGTTGATGCGCGTGGACAGCTTGCCGTCCGTGTACGCGCCCGCGCCGCCCTCGCCGAAGTTCATGTTGCTCTCGGGGTCCAGCGTCCCGTCGCGCATGAGCTTCGCCACGTCCTTGCGGCGCGACACCACCTCGCGGCCCCGCTCCAGCAGGATGCTGCGAACGCCGCGCTCCAGCAGGCCCAGCGCGGCGAAGAGCCCCGCGGGGCCCGTGCCGATGATGATGGGCCACTGCTCCGGCGCCTTCACCGGGGCCAGCGGCTCCGGAGGCGGCGGCGCCTCACCCACGTCCGGTGGCAGCTTCGCCGGCTGCTTGCCCCGGGCCAGCTCCACCTCCAGCGTGTAGATGTAGCGCGGGCTGCCCTTCTTCCGCGCGTCCAGCACGGAGCGCACCACCCGCACGGACGCGAGGTCGGAGCGGGTGACGCCCAGCTTCTCCGCGGCGCGCTGACCAAGCAGCTCCTCCGGCTCGTCCAGCCACAGCCCGATGTTGTTCACCCGATACGCCATGACCATCCGCTCCTGGTGGGGCGCGTATCTCGCCGCCCCGTTGAAAGATTGCAAGCCCTTGAAATCCGGGTGCGAACCCGCTGATGCACCCCCCCTCGCCAATCCCCCGTACCGCCGAGAACTGCGCAACCGCGTTCGCACTGCCCTCCAGGGCCTTCCGGGGCCTTGGTCTACTTCAACCCTTGGGAAATGTTGAGGAATCCGTGTGGAAGAGATTGGCTGGCACGGGGGTTGAAACAGGGCCGTATCGTGATTAGGCGGGGCTCCTTCCCGGCCGCTTCATGGAGGCACTGACCTTGAGCACCGATCAAAAGGGCACCCGGATCCTGGCGCGCACGTTCTTCAACCAGCTGCGCGCGAGCGGCTACACCCCGCACCAGGTGATTGGCATCGCCACGGAGCTGCTCGAGCTGGTGACGACGGACATCAAGGAAGGCGACAAGGCGACGGCGGTCCAGGCGGCGCAGGAGCAGGCCCCGGAGCTCCGCCCGCACGCCTGAGCTGGAAGCGTCAGGCGCGGGGCGCCCCTTGCTCCCGCCTCCGCTGGTACGCAGCCGCGCCGGCGATAAAGAGCAGACCCGCGGTGAGGGCGCTGAAGACGCTGCTGGCCGTCTGCGTGGCCTGGAGCGCCATCAGCACGCCGCCCGCGGTGAAGGCGGCCACATCCACCCACGCGGGACGGCGCCGCGGCAGCACCAGCACCAGGACGCAGGCCGTCAGCGGCAGCCCCAGCACCACCTGGCGGACGATGGCGTCGGTGCTGGTGCGCACCGTGTCCCAGTTGTGCACCAGGATGGCGGCGAAGATGACCACCGTGCCCAGCGCGAGCACCAGCACGCCCGCGGCGGCGGCGTCCTTGGCCAGCCGGGCCTTCTCGTCGAACTGCTGGACGGCCAGGTCCACCAGGTGCTCCAGCGCGCTGTTGAGGATTTCGGCGAAGAAGATGAGCAGGACGCAGAAGATGAGCGTCACCTTCTCCGCGAGCCCCAGCGCGATGCCGCTGCCCACCAGCCCCACCAGCACGGCGGCGATGAGGTGGACGCGCATGTTGCGCTGGTAGATGACGGTGTGGATGAGCCCCGCCCACGCATGGCCGAAGGAGGCGAGCAGCCCCGAGCCGTGACGGGGAGGGAAGGACGCGGGTGGCCGGGCAGGTGCGTTCATCGATGGCGAAGGCGCGGGGGAGGCTAACACCCGTGGGACGGATTGCCCCTTCGTCATGAAGGGGTATGGTCCGACCCTGTGAATGCCCCTTCCTACCCGCTTCGTGTCCGTCTGGGTGGCGCACTTCTCGCGCTGGTGTTGACTTCCTCCCTGGCCCGCGCCGAATCCCACGCCGCGCACGACCCTGCGCTGGACGAGGGGGCGTGTGGCCTGGAGCCGCCGGGCGCGCGGTACGTGCCGATGCCCGGGCCCCGGCCGCATGAGACGCGCCGCCTGTCCGCCGAGGAGCCGCCCGTGGTCCGGCGTGAGCTCCGGCCGGGCGCCTCCGGGACGAAGTCGGGCGTGCCGCAGACGCGCCAGCGCACGGGCGCGCTCTCCGGCAAGGTGGTGTACCTGAGCCCGGGCCACGGCTTCACGCGCAGCGCGCCGCTGAACCGCTGGGCCACGCAGCGGCCGAACACCTGGGCCGTGGTGGAGGACCTCATCTCCGCCGAGGTGCTCAACCAGTACCTGCTGCCCATGCTGACGGGCGCCGGCGCCACCGTGGTGCCCCTGCGTGAGCCGGACCTCAATAGGCACATGGCCATCGTCGACGACGGGCAGGCCGGCTACTCGGAGGACGGCGACGTGTTCGACGCCTCCGCGCAGCCCGGCTGGGGCACGCCGCCCACGCCCATGGGCAACGGGGTGGAGCCCTTCGCGCTGGGCACGACGCGGGTGATGGCCTCCGCGCGCGGTGTCACCGCGAGCGCGACGTGGGCGCCGGAGCTCCCCGCCGAGGGCAGCTACCACGTCTACGTCTCCTACGCGGCCGACCCCACGCGCGCGCCGGACGCGCACTACGTGGTGAAGCACGCGGGCGGTGAGAGCCACTTCCGCGTCAATCAGCGCCGTCACGGCGGGACGTGGGTGCTGCTGGGGCGCTTCTATTTCAAGGCGGGGCAGCACCCGGACTCCGGCGCGGTGGTGGCGTTGAATGACACGGCGGAGGGCGGCACGCTGTCGCTGGACGCGGTGCGCTTTGGCGGTGGCAGCGGCGTCATCGGTGACGATGCGATGGCGCCCCTGGCGCGGCCCCGCTACGAGGAGTCCGCGCGCTACCATGTGCAGTTCAGCGGCGCGCCGCGCACGGTGTACGCGCCCACGGGGGCCAACGCGCTGTCCAACGAGCGCAACGCGGACGTCACCGCGCGCCCGCGCTTCGCCGCGTGGCTGCACGAGGAGGGCGAGGACGCGGTGTACGTGGCGTGGCACACCAACGCGTCCACGTCGGGCAACGTGTCGGGCTCGGAGGCCTACGTGTACGGGCCCAACCCGGTGGACGGCACGCTCAACTTCACCGGGTTCCCGGGCAGTGACGTGCTGGCGCGGGCGCTGCTGGACGAGCTGGCGCGGGACATGCGCCGCGAGGTGGACCCGAGCTGGCGGGTGCGCAACCTGCGCTCGGCGAACCTGGGCGAGGTGAACCCCACGCACAACAACGAGATGCCGTCCGTGCTGCTGGAGATCGCCTACCACGACAACGTCACCGATTCGAACCGGCTGAAGGAGCCCGCGTTCCGCCGGGTGGCCGCGCGCGCCATCCTCCAGGGCCTCATCAAGTACTACGCGGCCCGGGACAGCGTGCCCGTCGTCCTGCCGCCCGAGCCGCCCGAGGCGGTGGCCGCGCTCAACGGCAGCGGCGGCACGGTGGAGCTCCGCTGGGCGGCGCCGCCGGCCAACCCGGACGAGGAGGGCCGCGACGCGCCCACCGGCTACCGCGTCTACCAGAGCGCGGACGGGCTGGGCTGGGACGACGGCACGGACGAGGCGGGCCTGTCGTTCCGCGCCACGCTGGCGCCGGGCACCACGCGCTACTTCCGCGTGGCCGCGGTGAGCGCGGGCGGCGAGGGCTTCCCGTCCGCCACCGTGGGCGTGCGGACGCCGGGCGGCGCGGAGTCGCCGGTGCTGGTGGTCAACGGCTTCGAGCGGCTGGACGCCTCCCAGGCGTGCGCCGAGCCGCTGGACGCCTACGACCTCCAGGCGCCCGTCCGCCTGCTGGTGGAGACGATGAACGACGGCACCTACGTGCGCCGCCACGGCGCCGCGCTGGCGCACGCGGGCACGGCCTTCGACAGCGCGACGCGCGCGGCGGTGGCGGCGAACCTGGTGACGGTGGGCGCGCCGTACCGGCTGGTGGACTGGTTCACCGGGCGGGGC
>NZ_JABXEP010000258.1:0-7104 GCF_013372605.1 Myxococcus sp. AM009 | reverse complement strand
CATCCACCGCCCCCGCCTCCGCCCGTGCCAGCAGCGCGTCGCCCTCCAGGGCCTCGCCCCAGCCCGCGAGCGCGCGGTAGTGCAGCTCCACCATGCCCGCGGGCCCCGCGAGCTCCAGGTGGTGGGAGTCCTCCTCGCCATGACGGGCGCCATCGTCCCGCCGCGCAGACAGGCCCACGCGCGCGAGTGCCTGCGCCGCGGCACCGACGTCCGCGCGCGCCACCAGCAGGTCCACGTCCGTGGTGGCGCGCTGCAACGGGTCCGGATACAGCCGCAGCGCCAGCCCGTACCCCTTGAGCAGCACCGGCACCTGTCCCACCGTCGCCAGCGCGTCCAGGCTTCGCAAGAGCAGCGCCTTCACCCGCAGGGCACGCGCCGCGCCCCCCAGGGACTCCCGGCGCAGGGACGCACTCGCGGGCTCGGGCAGCGCCCAGCCCGCCCGCTCCACCGCGTGCGCCACGAAGCCCACCAGCCCGTGGCGCACCGCCGCGCGCACCAGCGCCTCCGCGTCCCCGCCTCCCGGCGGCGCACCCGAGGGGGCGTCCGGCCACGCACGCAGCAGGGCCAGGAGCGCGCTCGCGCCCACGGGTGTCAGGCGCTCCTGCCGGGGGCGCGGCGCGGCGTGCCCGTCGGGCATCACTTCCTCAGCGCGACCAGGCGCCCAGGCCCGGCGTCGACCCGAGGCTGGAGCCGCTCGGCGCTCTCCGCCACCGCGTCCGCCACCTGCTCCAGCGCCAGCTCCTCATCGCGGTTGATGGCGGCTCGGCCATCCCGCCACACCAGCAGCATCGCGCCCAGCACCTCGCCTTCGACCTTGATGGCGATGCTGACCTCGAACGGTGCCCCCGCGCCCGCCAGCCGCTGGGCTTCAAAGACGATGTTGTCCGCGAGCCCCGTGGGCCGGATGCGCTGGAAGCACAACTCCTGGCGCGCCAGGTTCATGGCATCCGCCAGCGGGCGCACCGCGTTCCACACGCCCTCCAGCGAAGGCGCCGCGCGCACCGCCCGGGTGACATCCTTCACCATGGTCCGCAGCCACAGGTTGCGCTGCCGCGCCTGGTGCACGTCCCTTGCGCGGCCCAGGTCCAGGTAGCCCAGCCGCCGCATCAGCAGCACGATGAGCACGCCCATGCCACACAGCAGCATCGCGCTCTGCGCGCTGTTGGCGAAGTTCAGCGCCAGCGCCACCAGCATGAAGAGGCCGCACAGGCCATACAGCACCAGCACGGTGGCGCGGTGGCTGAGCACCAGGTGGCTCATCAACCGGTGATGGATGTGCTCCCGGTCGGCGCTGAACATCGGCCGCCCCAGCAGCGAGCGCCGCACCATGGCCAGCAGCGTGTCCATGATGGGCAGCCCCAGCGCCATCACCGGCACCAGCATGGCCACCGCCGTGCCGCTCTTGGTGCTCGTCTGGATGGACACCGCGGCCAGCACGAAGCCCAGGAACATGCTCCCGGTGTCCCCCATGAAGATGGAGGCCGGGTTGAAGTTGAACACCAGGAACCCGAGGATGGCGCCCGCCAGCGCCGCCATCAGCAGCGCCAGCAGCACGTCTCCTCGCGACAGCGCGAGGATGAAGTTGGTGCCGACGCCGAAGAAGGCCACGCCGCCCGCCAGCCCATCCAGGCCGTCGATGAGGTTGAGCGCGTTGACCACGCCCACCACCCACAACACGGTGAAAGGCAGACTCAGCGCGCCCAACACCAGCTCCGGGCCGAACGGGTTGGCGATGACGTCGATTCGGAATCCCATGACATACAGGCCGAACGCCACCGCGAACTGGACGGCGAACTTCAGCCGGGCGCCCGCGCCCCGCAGGTCGTCGTAGAGCCCCAACGCCACAATCGCCGCGCCGCCCAGGAACAGGCCCGCCACCAGCTCCGTGTGGGAGCGGAAGTGGTACCCCACGCCAGAGTCCACCAGGAACAACGCGCACAGCGGCGCGAAGAACCCACCGACGATGCCCACCCCGCCCAGCCGGGGAATCGGCCGGACATGGACCTTCCGGCTGGAGTTCGCCTGGTCCAGCCACCCCCACGCCAGGGCCCGGTCCCGCACCAGCCGCGTCAGCGCCAGCGCCACCAACAGCGAGACGAAGAAAGCGACGAAGAGCGTAATCATGGGGCGCGCACCGTCCGTGCATCGTGGCGGCCGGTGGCTCCACGCGTCAATGCACGCTGGAGTGCGATAGCATTGTAAAGCAATGGGCCCTTGCGTCCGCCTGTCGTCCAACCAGGCAGGCGCCCCTTCTAGACGGTCCGCGGCGAGCGGAGAAGCGTCTCGTAAAGGATTGACGTGCGCGCGGCGATGTCCCGCCACGTCATGTCCCGCACCGCCGCCTGCGCGGCTTCACGCAACCAGAGCAGGCGAGCGCGGTCCTCCGCCAGCGAGCGCAGCGCCGCCACCTGTGCGTCAACGTCTCCCATGGGCACAAGCCGCCCCGTCTCGCCGTCACGCACGACCTGGGGCGCCACGCCCACCGGCGTCGACACCGGCGCGAGCCCGCTGGCCATCGACTCCACCAGCGCCATCCCAAAGCCCTCTGAGTGGCTGGGGAAGAACAGCACCTCTTCGTCCAGCAGCAGGCGCGGCAGCCCGGCGCGTGGATAGCGCGGCACCACGCGCACACGCTCGCGCGCTCCCGCGGGGAACGCCGCCAGCACCTCCGCCTCCGGGTTGCCCGTGCCGTACAACGTCAGCGTGAAGGACACGCCTTCGGCGTGCAGCCGGGTGGCGGCGGCCACCATCTCCGCGCGCCCCTTGAGCGCCAGCCAGCTCCCCACGCACGCCACCCGCAGCGGCGCACCGGGCGCGGAGGGCGTGGGTGGCGGCAGCCCCTGGAAGGCCACATCCAGCCCATGGGGAATGACGCTCACCTGGCGGGCCGGCACGCCCAGCCGCTCCGTCGCGTAGGCGGCATCCCGCGTGTTGAGCAGCACCGCATGGTCCGCGCGCAGCAGGGACTGGCGCACCTCCCAGAGGCGGTAGCCGCCGTGGTACAGCGGGTACTTCCAGCTCAGCGTCAGGTGCCCCGCACGGGCGTCCGCGCGCAGCCGCTCGGAGAAGGTGTGCTCCAGGCCGTGGCTGCGCGTCACCAGGGCGTGACGGGCTCGCGCGCCCGGACGGCCCAGGCGCATCCAGGGCCACGCATCCCCGGTGGTGATGTCCAGCACGTCGTACTGGCCCGCGGCCCGCAGCAGGTGCGCGGTCAGCTTCCACGGGAAGCGCAGCTCGTGCGCCGTGGTGTGGTGCCGCAGGCCGGGATAGGCGTCGTCGTAGCTGAAGTAGTCCACCTGGCAGCCCCGCGCCGCCAGCGCCTGCCCCAGCGCGAGCGTCACCCCCGGCGCCCCCATGTCCGGATTCAGGGGATGGTGGATACCAAGCAAGACGCGCATGGGAACGAAGGCGGCCCTCTCCTGCCTGCTTTTCATGGGTGTGCGGCGTGGGCCACAATGCCATCGTTTCCCGCCCCCATGTCCCCGCATTCCGCGCCCACGTTGCAGACGCGCCTCGACTCGCGCCGCAACAACCTGGACTTCCTGCGCTTCGCCGCGGCGGCGGGCGTGCTGTTCAGCCATGCCTTCCCGTTGGGCGAGGGCAAGGGGACGGTGGAGCCGCTGGAGTCCTTCACCCGGGGACAGCTCTCCCTGGGACGGCTGGGCGTCGCGGTGTTCCTCATCATCAGCGGCGTGCTCATCACCCGCAGCTGGGAGCGGACGCCCGACACGGCGCGCTTCATCTGGGCCCGGGTGCTGCGCATCTTCCCCGGGCTGGGCGCCATGCTGCTCCTGACGGTGGGGGTGCTGGGACCGGCCTTCACCCGCCTGCCCCTGGGCGACTACTTCACGTCCCCGGACACGGCCCTGTACCTGCTGGGGAACTTCGCCCTGAGCTGGCCCCAGTGGCACCTGCCGGGCGTCTTCGAGGCGAACGCCTACCCCCACGCCGTCAACGGCTCGCTGTGGACGCTGAAGTACGAGGTCGGCTTCTACGTGCTGACGCTGGGCCTGGGCCTGGCGGGCCTCTTGCGCAGGGGCGTGGTCATCTTCGGCTTCGTGGGCGCGGCGGTGGCCACCTTCGTCACCGGGCGGCTGGGCTTCTGGCCGGAGCTGTACCTGTACTTCGGCGGCGGCGCGGCGCTGTACCAGTGGCGCGCGCACGTGCGCATGAGCCCCTGGGTGGCGGCGGCGTGCGTCGCGGGGTGGCTCGTCACGGCCCGGCTCGGGTACGGCTGCCGCATCGCCACCGGCCTGCTGGGTGGGTACGTGGTGCTGTACCTCGCCTTCCGGCCCCTGGGGGCGCTGGCGGACTTCGGACGCCGGGGGGACCTGTCCTACGGCGTCTACCTCTACGCCTTCCCCGTGCAGCAGACCGTCTCCGCGCTGCTGGGCGGACGCACGGCGTGGTGGGTGAACGCGGCGGTGGCGCTCCCCTGCGTGCTGCTGCTCGCGGCGGTGTCGTGGCGGTGGGTGGAGCAGCCCGCCTTGCGGCGCAAGGACAGGCTCCCCGCGTGGGCGCGGCGGCCGGCGGCCCCCGTCACAGCGCTTCCTGAGACACCGCCCCGGCCGGCTGGGCCGCGCTGAAGTTGTCGCCCGCCAGCCGGTCATACGTGAGCAGGCGGTAGCGCCGCATCCAGTCCTCCCATGAGCCCGGCTCCTGGGCCGTGGGGACCTTGTCGCCCGCGGGCAGGTATTCGCCGGAGGCGTTGCGCAGCAGGTCTCCGCGGACGACGGGCAGCACCTTGGACAGCTCGGAGACGAAGGCGAAGAAGCCCGGAGGCCGCAGCCCCGCCGTCTCGAGGATGCGCGGGGTGAGCATGCTGATGCTCAGGTGGATGTCCTGCCGGGGCGTGGGGAAGTTCGTCCAGAGGACGACGGGGACCTCCGCCATGCGCTCGCGCTGCGCGTCCGTCCACGGCTCCTGGAAGTAGCCGGCCTCGCGATAGGTCGCGTAGTCCGAGCCCAGCATCGGCAGGTGGTCCCCGAAGAGCACCAGCAGCGTCTTGCGTTTGCGTGTCTCCAACCTGCGCACCAGCCGCTCCACGGCCGTGTCCATCTGCCGCAGCTTGTGCACGTAGTTCTTCAAGAGCAGTCGGTTGTCCGGCGAGAGCTTCTCGCCCTG
Source organism: Myxococcus sp. AM009 (assembly GCF_013372605.1). Taxonomy (NCBI): domain Bacteria; kingdom Pseudomonadati; phylum Myxococcota; class Myxococcia; order Myxococcales; family Myxococcaceae; genus Myxococcus; species Myxococcus sp. AM009. The sequence continues at coordinate 1,980 of NZ_JABXEP010000258.1, read as the reverse complement.
AACCTCGATGCGCTCGTCTCCGGTGAGCGGCAGGTTGTAGGGCCCGTGGGTGGACATCGTCACGGCCATGATGAAGCGCGGCTGACGCTCGTCGGAGAGCTCGTGGAGGATGTGGTCGACGACCTCCTCGTCCGACACCCAGGGCCCTTCCAGCCGGGGTGACGGGAAGTCCGTGAGCGACTGGAACGTGTCGAAGCCCAGGAGCGGGTACACCACGTCGCGGCTCCAGTAGAAGGAGTGGAACGGGTGGATGGCCACCGTCTGGTAGCCCGCGCGGCGGAACAGCGACGGCAGCGCGTCCACGGGCCGGAGCACATAGTGCTGATAGGGGAACGCGCCGTCCGGGGCGAACGACGAGGACATGCCCGTCAGGAGCTCGAACTCCGCGTTGGCCGTGCCGCCGCCGAAGGCCGGGCTGATGAGGTTGCCCGAGCTGTGGCCCCCCATGAGCGACCGCACGAAGGGCAGCGGGTCCTCGCTGAAGGGGATGCCCAGCCGCGTCGGGTCCCAGAGCGACTCGGCCATGAAGACGACGACGTCGACGGGCTCCTGGGGCGCGGCGGGCACCACGCCCGGAGGCACGCCCAGCGCCGCGTGCACCTGCGCCCGGGAGTACTCACTGCCCGGCCGCAGCCGCAGCCCCTCCCAGTTCCAGAGCATCATCAGCGTGAGCCCGTTCATCTGGAAGTTGGAGCGCTGGTCCCACACCTGGTCGTAGATGCCGAAGCGGTTGAAGACGCGCCGCACGGGCAGGTGCTGCTGGAAGATGATGACCAGCAGGTACGCCACCGCCGCCAGCGCCAGGTTGCGGCGTCCGGCCCTGGGCAACGGGTACCGGGGCGTGCCGCGCGCCACCGCGCGCCACATGACGGCGAGCATGACCACCAGCAGCAGGCACGAACCGATGGCCGCCACCGCGCCGCCGCCGGGCAGCAGCGTGGGCGCCAGCGACGTCACCTGCCGCCACTCCAGGAAGTCCCAGGGCATCAGCGGCCGGTCGATGAGCTGCACCTTCCGGATGTGCAGGGTGACGGTGAAGAGCATCGCCGCCGCCACCAGGGCCCCCGAGATTCCCACCCGGTTCGTCACCGCCCACAGCAGGCCCGTCACCGCGGAGATGACCCCCACGCTGAGGAGCATGGAGTAGGTGTTGCGCTGGGTGATGCCCTCCAGTCCGGCGGACGAGAAGACGGCGATGGTCAGCTCCATGGCCACGACGAGCACCGCCGAGGCCAGGATGACGCCCACCAGCGGCCACAGGTTGGAGGGCGGCTGCTGGAAGAACAAGGTCTGGGGAATCCGTGTGCGGAGTGCCAACGACAGGTGCCTCCAGTAGTCGACCAGGGAGCGGGGAGGCGCGGAGACTACCTGACTGGCCCCCGGGCATTCCATGCGCCTGGGGTCGGGTTTCCGCCGCCTGCCACGCTGCGTGTGGGCGGGCGTCCAGTGGAGCGCCCAAGGCCTCGTGCACCGCGGCTCACTTCATGGGCGGCTGGGCCAGCAGCGCGGCGCCAATGGCACCGGAAAGTTCTCCCAGCTCCGCGACGCGCACGGGCGGCTGGCGCTCGGGGACGAAGATGTGCGGGCGCATGGCCTCATGGATGTGGCCGGCGAACTCGGGGCCCAGCCGCGTGCCCAGGCCTCCGCCCAGGACGACGGCCTCCACGTCCAGCAGGTTGATGGCGGAGGCAAGCCCCGCGCCCAGCATCCGCACCGCGCGGCCGATGAGCCACGCGGCCAGCGTGTCCTCCTGCGCCAGCGCCCGGGCCCAGATGCTGCTGGTCAACCGGGTGCGGCCCTTCTTCCGCATCAAATCGAAGAGGACCGTCGTCTCGCCCTGGCGCACGGCCTTGTGCGCCCGGCGCTCCATGGACGCACGACCCGCGTAGGCCTCCAGGCAGCCGCGCCGGCCACAGCCACAGCGGGCCCCGCCCGGCTTCACCACCATGTGGCCCACCTCGCCCGCCGCGCCTATCGCTC
>NZ_JABXEP010000257.1:0-7115 GCF_013372605.1 Myxococcus sp. AM009 | reverse complement strand
GGGAGGTGGAGGAGGCGCTGAAGCAGCACGCGCAGGTGAAGGAAGCGGCAGCGGTGGTGAGGGGGGAGGGGCAGGAGAAGCGGGTGGAGGCGTACGTGGTGGCGCCTGGAGCGGAGGCCGCGGCGCTGAAGGAGGCGGTGAGGCAGAGGCTGCCGGAGTACATGGTGCCGTCAGCGGTGGTGGTGTTGGAGGCGTTGCCGCTGACGCCCAATGGCAAGGTCGACCGCAAGGCGCTCCTGGCCTCGGAGGCAGGCGTCCCCGAGCAGCGACAGCACGTCGCGCCGCGTACGGACGCCGAGCACGCGCTGGCGGGCATCTTCTCGGAGGTGCTGGGCGTGCCACGTGTCGGTATTCATGACGACTTCTTCGAGCTGGGCGGCCACTCGTTGTTGGCGACCCAGGTCGTGGCGCGTGTTCGCACGGAGCTGGGCGTGGACATTCCGCTGCGTGCCCTCTTCGAGGCGCCAACGGTGTTGCGGCTCGCGGTCTGGTTGCAAGGCTCGGACACGGAGGGGGCCACGCGTGACTGTGTGGCATTGCAGCCCGAAGGTGCCGGCACGCCTGTGTTCTTCGTGCACGCCGTCGGCGGCGCCGTGGGGCCGTATCGTGCGCTGGCTCGGCGTATGGGACGCGAGCGGCCTCTCTACGGCTTCCAGGCCGCTGGGCTCGATGGACGCGAGCCTCCTCTGGAGCAGGTGGAGGCGCTCGCCTGCCGCTACGTGGAGGCGATGCGCGAGCGTCAGCCCGAGGGCCCCTATGTGCTGGGCGGCTGGTCCCTGGGGGGCGTGGTGGCCTTCGAGATGGCGCGAGAGCTGGAGCGTCAGGGGCAGTCCGTGGCGCTCCTGGTGTTGCTGGACAGCTTCGCTCCCGACGAGAACGCGCCTACGCGGGAACCCGATGGGGCGTTGCTGCTCGCGGGAATGGCCATGGACCTGGCACGGACGGCGGGTGCCGAGTCCACCCTACGCCCCGAGGCGCTCTCGGGCCTGAGCGACGAGGAGCAATTCGCCGTCGTCGTCGAGCACGCGCGGCAGGTGGGGTGGCTGCCTCCCGAGGTCGAGGCGTCAACGCTCCGCGCCTGGCGTGATGTGACTCGCGCGAACCTGCGGGCGTTGGCGGCCTACCGTCCCGGTCCCGTTCGGTGCCCCGTGCTGCTGCTGCGCGCGAAGGATGCGCAACGCTCCCAGGCCGTGGAGCCGTCCCACGGATGGGCCCGCTGGGTGCCATCGGGCCTCACCGTGGAGGACGTTCCGGGGGACCACTACAGTGTGCTGCTGGAACCGCGGGTGGAGACGCTGGCGCGCCGTCTTGTCGAGCACGTCGAAGCCGCTACGGAGCGGCACGTGGAGGCGGGGCAGCAACGCGAGGGCTGAGCGAGGGCGCCGCCTGAGCAACATCGGGCGCGAGTGCATCCACGAGCCCCTGGGCCACGGCGGCGGCGAAGGCCTCCAGGGTGCGCTTCTCACGCCATCGTGCCGCTTCCTCGAAGTCGAGCGCGTGGTGGGTCTCGATGATGACGGAGGGGATGCGCGGCTTTCGAAGCACGAAGATCTGCCGGTGCGTGGGCTCACGCGCCACGAAGACGCCGGGCTGGGCGGTGTCGATGGCGTAGAGACCTTCGTAGTCCACGCCGTCGTAGGGCGGGAAGCCCGCCTGTCCCAGCCGGTGCGCCAGGGCCCGGGCCAGTCCCGCGCGCCCAGCCTGGAGGTGCGCGGTGGCTTCCGCGGACTCGGACCAGAGGACGGTGAAGCCGGGCGCGGCATCCTGCCGGAAGCACTCCTGGCCCGGCGTGGGGGACCAGGGCATGGCCGTGCCTCGCGAGTCCGAGTGCAGGCTGAGCATCGCGTGCGCGCGCCACGCCTCGGCGGCGGTGACGCGTAAGGGGTAGGCGACGCGCTCGCCCGGCTTGCGGCTCAGCCGCACCTGGAAGTGCCCCGTGGCTTCCAAGCGCTTCGCGAGGTCCTCCGCCACGCGGAGGGTGAAGGTCTCCTCGTCCTCGCAGGTGACGCCCTTGTTGCCGGTGTTCCCCTCCGCGCCATGGCCCGCATCCAGGTAGATGCGCCGCGTTCCGAAGCCCTCAGGGAAGCGCACCTCGGACACGGTGAGAGGCGCGCCCGAAGCGGGCCACATGGGCGTGGGAACGACAGTGGCGGGTTCGGAGGCGGGCCCGGCGAGCAACAGCAGCCCCAGTCCCAGCAGCGAGGAAGTCTTTAGCATCGTGCGCAGGGCGCCCAGGAGAGGAGCGCCGACGCTCAGTCTCTCTCGGACAAAGGGGGCCGTGGAAGCCCACCCACCCCGCAAAGACAACGGGCAGGCTCCCAGAAGGGAACCTGCCCGTGTCACTTCCTACGGGCCCGAAGGCCGTGCGCTACGCGCGGACCTCGGGAGAGGACTCGGCCGGCTTCGGCAGCGGCGCCTCCTTGCCCGGCTCGCCGCCCGGGGTGCCCGCCACGCCGAAGGGAGGCGTCTCCAGCGCCGCCTTCAGGACGTCATCCATGTGGGTGACGAAGATGAACTCCAGCTCGTTGCGCGCCTGGTCCGGCACGTCGATCAGGTCCTTACGGCACCGCTCCGGCAGGATGACCCGCTTGATGCCCGCCCGGTGCGCCGCCAGCACCTTCTCCTTGATGCCGCCCACCGGCAGCACCAGGCCACGCAGCGTGGCCTCGCCCGTCATCGCCGTGTCGTGACGCACGCGGATGCCCGTCAGGAGGCTGGTGAGCGCCGTCAGGATGGTGACGCCCGCGGAGGGCCCGTCCTTCGGAATGGAGCCCGCCGGGAAGTGCAGGTGCAGGTCCGTCTTCTCCAGGAAGTTCGGGCTGATGCCGAGCTGCTCCGCCTTGCTGCGCAGGTAGCTCAGCGCCGCCGTGGCGCTCTCCTTCATCACGTCGCCCAGCTGGCCGGTGAGCGTCATGCCGCCCTTGCCCGCCATCTTCGTCGCCTCGATGAAGAGCAGGTCGCCACCCGCCGCCGTCCAGGCCAGGCCCGTGGCCACACCCGGCACCTCGGTGCGCTCGGCGACCTCCGAGTAGAACATCTCGGGCCCGAGGATCTCCTTCACCCGGTCTGGGTTGATGGTCTGCTTCTCCATCTTCCCGCCAGCCACCTCCACCGCCACCGCGCGGCAGATGTCCGCGATGCGGCGCTCCAGGTTACGCACACCGGCCTCGCGCGTGTACGAGGTGGTCAGCGTGAGCAGCGCCTCGTCGGTGATTTCGATGTGGTCCGGGCTCAGCCCGTGCTCCTTGAGCTGCTTGGGCACCAGGTGGATGCGGGCGATGCTCTGCTTCTCCTCGAAGGTGTAGCCCGTCAGCTCGATGATCTCCATGCGGTCACGCAGCGGACCGGGGATGGGGTCGAGCTGGTTCGCCGTGGCGACGAACATCACCTTGGACAAGTCGAAGGGCACGTCGAGGTAGTGGTCGCTGAACGTGTTGTTCTGCTCCGGATCCAGCACCTCGAGGAGCGCCGCGCTCGGGTCGCCGCGGAAGTCGGCGCCGAGCTTGTCGATTTCGTCCAGCATCATGACCGGGTTCTTCGTGCCGGCCTTCTTCATGCTCTGGATGAAGCGGCCGGGGAGGGCGCCCACGTAGGTGCGGCGGTGGCCGCGGATCTCCGCCTCGTCGCGCACGCCGCCCAGCGACAGGCGCACGAACTTGCGGCCCGTGGCCTTGGCCACGCTCTGGCCCAGCGACGTCTTGCCGACGCCCGGCGGACCGACGAGGCACAGGATGGGGCCCCGCATGTCGTTCTTCAGCTTGCGGACGGCCAGGTACTCCAGGATGCGCTTCTTCACCTTCTTGATGCCGAAGTGATCCTTGTCCAGCTGCTGGCGCGCGTTCTCGATGTCGAGGTTGTCCTCGGACATCTTCGCCCACGGCAGGTCGGCGATCCAATCCAGGTAGGTGCGCGCGACGGTGTACTCGCTGGAGGCCGCCGGAATCGTCTTCAGGCGGTTGAGCTCCTTGTTGGCGACCTTCTCCACGTCGGGCGGCAGGCCGGCCTTCTTCAGGCGCTCCTGCAGCTCGTCGAGCTCCTCTTCCTCCTCGCCCATCTCCCCCAGCTCTTCCTTGATGGCCTTGAGCTGCTGGCGCAGGTAGTACTCGCGCTGGGTCTTCGACATCTCGCCCTTCACGGCGGAGTCGATCTTGTTGGAGAGCTTGAGGATCTCCCGCTTCCGGTTGAGCAGCTCCAGCACGAGCTTCATCCGGGCCTTGAGGTCCACCGTCTCCAGGACGGCCTGCTTCTCCTCGATGGGCACGTCCACGTTGGCGGCGATCAGATCCGCCAGGTGGCCGGGGTGGGTGATGCTCTCCACCAGCTCGGTGGCGGCGGCGGGCAGCTCGGGCATCAGCTCGATGACCTCGCGCGCCAGCTTCTTGAGGTTGATGCCCAGCGCCTCGACTTCCACGTTCTCCGAAGAGGTCTTGTCCTCCACGGCGTCCACGCGGGCCTTGAGGTAGGGCGCTTCCTGGACCAGCTCCACCACGCGGAAGCGAGCGAGCCCCTGCACCACGAGCGAATAGTTGTCCTCGCCCATCTTCAGGAGCTTCACGATGCGGGCGACCGTCCCCATGGTGTAGAGGTCGGCGGCACCCGGATCTTCTTCTTCGGCGCGGCGCTGGGTGACGACGCCGATGACCTGGTCGTCACGCACGGCGTCCTTGATCAGGGCGATGGTCTTCTGGCGGCCGACGGCCAGCGGAAGCACTCCGCCCGGGAAGAAGACGCTGTTGCGCAGGGGGAGGATGGGGAGCACCTGCGGGATGTCTTCCTTGTTGATGAGCCCCGGAGGGGCCATCGCGGTGGGCATAGCGCTCGCAGCGGTGCCCTTCTTCTTCTCATCGGACATGGAGTTCAGCCTTTTCCCTTCGACAACCAGTGAACATTTCCAGGTTTTCTGCGGCGGATGAACCAACGTAACAACCAAAACGGACATGGCAAACGCAGTGTGCGCTTTTCCGTCCCCCGTCACATCTCCAGGGTTCCTCGGAAGTCTCGCGTCCGGACGGAGGGTGGGGCATGATCACCCCTCTAGCATCTGATGCGGCGCCCCGCCGGGGTGCGCAGCTCTTCGAGAGGCCCCCCATGAAGCGCCGATCCTTCGCCCACCTGCTCCTGTTGCCGTCTCTCTTGTGGACGTCGTGCCGGTCGCCCGTCGACGAGCCGGGCTCCAACCTCCCCGGGAAGTGCGAGAGCGAGTCTCCCGTCATCGCGCCGCAGAAGACGGACATCCTCTTCGTCATCGACAACTCCGGATCCATGGAAGAGGAGCAGAACGCCATCGCCACCGAGCTGCCCGCCTTCCTGGAGGCGCTGAAGGAGGGCAGCGGCGTCTCGCAGGACTTCCGGGTGGGCGTGATCACCACGTCCGTGTACCGGCTGGCCATGTTCCAGGGGAACACGCAGTACCGCGAGTACGCCAATGAGTCTGGCCGGCTGCAGCGCGTGCCGGACGCGGCGGGCAACCCCACCGACGAGCGCTTCATCGACGGCACGGATCCATACGTGCTGGAGAAGTTCCGGCGGCTGGTGATCCAGGGCACGGAGGGCAGCGGCCAGGAGACGCCCTTCGAGGCGGTCCGGCTGGCCGTGACGGAGCCACTGGTGTCGACGCCGGGCGCGGAGAACGGCAACGCCGGGTTCCTGCGCGACGGCGCGCGGCTGCTGGTGGCGGTGGTCACCGACGAGGAAGACTGCAGCACCATCCAGCGCCCCCCTCCAGTGTGGGTGTCCGACGACACGTCCATCGACAACTGCAGTGAGCAGTCCCAGCTGCTGACGCCGGTGGAGGAGTACTTCGCTACGTTCCAGCAACTCCGGGATTCAACGGGGGCCTCGCGCCAGGTGCTCTGGGCTACGATTGGCCCGGTGGCGCTGTCCGACAAGCGGGCGGAGCTGATCCGCGACACGACACCCGATGGTGTCTTCGTGCGCAACGTCGACTGCCCGACCTCCTACGGTCCCGGCCACCGGCAGCGCGCCATGGCGGAGGCGTTCGACCAGGGGCTCGACAACCTCGACTCCGTCTGCCGGGACAACTACCGCGACACCCTGCTGCGCATCGCGGAGCTGGCCACGGTGGCGCAGAGCATCGAGGTGGTGAACCTGCCCGACCCCCGGCTGGTCCAGGTGGAGCTGACGCGCGCGAACGACGAGGTGGAGCGGTGCTCGGTGGCCGCGGGCGACCTGCGCTACGAGGCGTCCACGGAGGCGTACCCGGCCCGCCTGTTCTTCCAGTCGAGCTGCCTGCGCCGCGCGGACGACAAGAAGGTGGAAGTGAAGGTCCTCTGCGCCGGCTGAGCCCGGGGAACCCGCGCCAGCGGGTCTGATCCCCGCACCCACCGCCATGCGTCCCATGAAGGCGCATGTCAGACCTCCGAGGATAGTGGACGACCGCCCCACCGGTCGTCCGGTCCGGAGGGGACTGGCGAGGAGGCGAGATGAGCGCGGCGGAGCAGCGAGTGGGAGGGGAGCAGGGGACGGGCTCGGTCGTGGAGCAGCTTCGGGAGCGGATCCGCCAGTTGCAGGCGGCGCCCCGGCGCTACCTGGCGGTGCTGCGCACGGGCCTGTCGGCGGTGGACGCCCTGCTGCCGACGGGGGGCCTGCCGCTGGGGCAGGTGGTGGAGCTGTGCGGCGAGGCGGCCTCGGGGCGCACCAGCCTGGCGCTGCGCGCGGTGGCCGCGGCGCACCAGGAGGCGCGGCTGTGCGCCTGGGTGGACGGCCCCCGGGAGCTCTACCCGCCCTCGGCCGCGGCCCTGGGCGTGGACCTGGAGCGGCTGCTCATCGTCCGGCCCCAGGCTCCCGAGCAGCGCATCTGGGCGGCGGTGCAGTTGGCCCGGAGCGGGGCCTTCGCCTGCGTGGTGCTGGACCTGACGCGCGGGGTGAGTCCCGGCGGGCGCGCGTGCCGGGTGGCCCTGGCGGAGGCGCGCAAGCTGGCGGACGCGGCGGCGCGCGGCGGCGGGCTGCTCCTGCTGCTGACCTCGCCAGAGTCCCCTGCGGACGGCGGGGTCCGGCTGCGGACGGAGGCCCGGGACGGGGACGGCTGGTCGGTGGAGGTGGTGCGCAGCCGGCAGGGGGGCACGGGCGCGCGGGCGGAGCTCTGTCTCTTATAC
>NZ_JABXEP010000256.1:0-7182 GCF_013372605.1 Myxococcus sp. AM009 | reverse complement strand
GATGTGTATAAGAGACAGCCCCTCTGGCATGTTGTTTAACTAGGTGGTTTAATTTTGGGCGGAGGTCGTTATGGTCACCCCCATGGTTCAGCAACGTTCCGAGCAACTCGACGCGGTCTTCCACGCGCTCTCCGACCCGACGCGGCGGGAGATGCTGCGCAGTTTGTCCTCGGGGCCCCGGAGCATTGGCGAACTGGCGGCGCCGTTCAGCATGTCCTTCGCGGGCGCTTCCAAGCACGTCAAGACGCTGGAGCGCGCGGGGCTGGTGAACAGGTCGGTGGAGGGACGCACGCACCGGTGCAGCCTCGCGCCGGCGCCGCTGGCCGGAGCGGCCGACTGGCTGCGTTTCTACGAGCGCTTCTGGAATGACCGGCTGGATGCCTTGGAGCGCGAGCTCCGCAAGCCCGAGCGCGGCGGCGACAGGAAGGGCGCGCGGAAGGAGTGAGGTCCGCATGCGTCCCGCCGTCCCTCGGACAGGGGGCACGGACGGTGAAAGCACCGGCGACTCGCAAGGACAGACGCCTCAGTGTCTGTCGTCTTCTCGTGGGGCATCACCCGTCGCGGGCCGCGGGCCCCGTTGCTGCTTGAGCCGTTCGCGCGGCCAGACGAACAGCGCCATCCCGGCCAGGAACAGGAAGAAGATGACGACAGACAGCACGAGCCCGCCGCCGACGAAGCCCGCCGCCATGCCAGCCAGGCCCCACAGCAGGCCGTGGGGAAAGCCCAGGACGGCCCCAATGACGGTGCCCACCGCCGCGCCCGCGTAGGCGAAGGGCTCGATGAGGTTCACGATGCGCTCCCACGTTGATGCTCGTCACGAGCCTGGGCAGGAACACGCATGAGCAAGTCGCGACGCAAGGTGGTCCTCATCACTGGCGCATCCTCTGGCATCGGTCAGGCCTGCGCGGAGCTCCTGGGGGCGCATGGCCACGCCGTCCATGGTACCAGCCGCCATCCCCGCGCGGAGGGTGCCCACCACCGGATGGCTGTTTTGGACGTCACGGATGAGGATTCCGTTCAACGCGTGGTGGCGTCGGTGCTCGCGGCCGAGGGCCGGCTCGACGTGGTGGTGAACTGCGCGGGCTTCGTGATGGCCGGCGCGGTGGAGGACGTGTCCATCGAAGAGGCCCAGCGGCAGATGGACACCAACTTCTTCGGCGTGCTGCGCGTCTGCCGGGCGGTGCTGCCCACGATGCGCGCGCAGCGGTCGGGCCTCATCGTCAACATCAGCTCCATGGGCGGCGCCGCCGGGCTCCCGTTCCAGGGGCTCTACAGCGCCAGCAAGTTCGCCCTGGAGGGGCTGACGGAGAGCCTCCGGCAGGAAGTCGCCGCCTTCGGCATCGAGGCCACGCTGCTGCAGCCCGGGGATGTCCTCACGCGCGTGCGCGAGTACCGCCAGCGCGCCCGTCAGTCCGGTCCCGGGTCCGCCTACCAGGAGGCCTTCGAGCACGTCATGGACCTGGTGGAGTCAGCAGAAGGCGCGGGCGTCCCTCCCGAGCAGGTCGCCCGGAAGCTCCTGTCGCTGGTGGAGCGCCGGCGCGTGGACGTGCGCTACTCCGTGGGACACCTGTCGCAGCGCGTCGGCCTGGTGTCGAAGCGCCTGCTACCCGGGCGCACCTTCGAGCACCTCGTGATGGCCCTCCACGGCCTGTCGCGGCGCTGAGCGGGGCCCAGCGGCTTGCACATTCCTGACATAGGACTGTCAGGGGCGGGTCGCAGGATGGCGTCCACGAAGCCCCTTGGGTTCTCCCGACCCATGGGTGTTCGCATCCCACCCCCAGGTGCCAACCGACATGATTCCCTTCTTGATGATGTTGCCAATGCTCGTCCCCGCGGGTGTCAAACGTGGGCGCACCAGCAAGGCACGGAAGGAGCGGGTGCTGCGTCCGGTGCCTTCACCCACGAAGGAATCAGGAAGCGCGCCGCCTGTCCGTGCCTCCTCGCGGCGGCGGAGCCCGCCGGCCCAGGTCCTGGGGCAGCGGGCCCTCAACCGGGCCCTGCTCCAGCGTCAGTGGCTGTTGCAGCGCTCCCGAGCGGGCGTGGGGGAGGCGCTGGAGCACCTGGTGGGGCTCCAGGCCCAGGCCACCCATCCTCCCTACGGTGGATTGTGGACGCGGCTGGAGGGCTTCCAGCAAGAGGCGCTGACCCGGCTCATCACCGAGCGCCAGGTGGTGCGCGCCGGGATGATGCGCGGGACGCTGCACCTGGTGACCGCGCGAGACTGCCTCGCGCTGCGTCCCGTGCTGCAACCCGCGCTGGACAGGGGGCTGAAGCACGCCTCCCATGGCAAGCAGCTTGCGGGCGTGGACGTCCAGGCGCTGGTGGCGCGGGGGCGGGCGCTGCTGGAGGCGTGTCCCAGTCCTCGCGGTGAGCTGGGCCAGCGGCTCCAGGAGCAGTGGCCCGGCCATGATGCGAGCGCCCTGAGCATGGGCTTCTCGAGCCTGGTGCCGCTCGCCGTGGTGCCGCCCTGTGGAACGTGGGGCCATGGCGAGCGGATGGTGTACGCCACCGCTGAGTCCTGGCTCGGCCAGCGCTTCGAGGCCGCCGCGCCGCCAGACGCGCTGGTGCTGCGCTACCTCGCCGCATTTGGCCCCGCCAGCGTCAGGGATTTGCAGGCCTGGTCGGGCCTGTCACGCATGGGCGCTGTCCTGGAGCGGTTGAGGCCCGGACTGCGCACCTTCCGTGACGAGCACGGCGTCGAGCTGTTCGACGCCCCCGAGGCCCGGAGGCCCGACCCGGACACCCCCGCGCCCGTCCGCTTCCTGTCCGAGTTCGACAGCGTGCTGCTGGCCCACGCGGACCGCACGCGCATCATCTCCGATGCCGCTCGCAAGCGGGTCTTCACCACCAACGGCATCGTGCGTCCCACCATCCTCGTCGATGGCTTCGTTCGAGGAACCTGGCGCATTGAACGTGCGCGTGGCACCGCGACCTTGTGCATCACGCCCTTCGCGCGGCTGTCGCGCGAGGACCGCGCCGCGCTGAGCGACGAGGGCGCGAGGCTGCTCGCCTTCGCCGCCGCGGAGGCCCGGCGCGCCGACCTCCGCTTCGAGCGGGTGGGGTGAGGGCACCGGGAGCAGGCCTCCCCAGTCCCGCTCCATGCAAAAGAGCCGTGTCTCCATAAAACGCTATTTACCTTTAATTCCTGATTTCCAGGTGATATCCGGCGCCCTCTTTCCCGCATTGGGAGTGAGGAGGCACGTCGAATGGCACAGGGACACTCGGTGGTGGTGGGACGTGGCTGGGTGCTGGCGTTGGGACTTGGAGGTCTGCTGGTGGGGTGTTCGCCGGCGGAGGAGGCGGCCTCCGCGGAGGTGAAGTCACCGGAGGTGGCGGCGCGGGCCCAGGGGCTGGCGGCGCCCATCGGGCGGAGCGTCACGCTGAGGGCCTGCTCGACGCAGCAGTTCGTGTCCGCGGACCAGAACCTCGCGAACACGCCGCTGGTGGCGAACCGGGCCACGGCGCAGGACTGGGAGCAGTTCCAGGTGGTGGACGCGGGCGGTGGCCTGGTCGCGCTGCGCTCCGTGTCGTCGGGGCTGTATGTGTCGGCGGACACCAACCTGGGCGGACAGCTCGTCGCCAACCGGAACAGCGTCCAGGACTGGGAGCGCTTCGAGTGGGTGGAGTTTGGCGGCGACTCCGTGGGCCTGAAGGCGCGCAGCAACAACCTCTTCGTGTCCGCGGACACGAACCTGGGCGGGCAGCTCATCGCCAACCGCGCGTCGGCGGGGTGCTGGGAGTCCTTCTCCGTCAGCGTCATTGGCGGCGGCGGCGGTGGCTGGGTGGAGCGCTGGCGTGACGACTTCGACGGCAACAGCATCAACGCCGCCAACTGGTTCGCCAACACCGGCATCCATGTGAACAGCGAGCAGCAGCAGTACACGACGTCGCCGCGCAACATCGAGGTGAGCAGCGGGACGCTGAAGCTCATCGCGCGGCACGAGTGGAACAACGGCTATCCCTTCACGTCGGGCCGCCTGGAGAGCGCGGGCAAGCAGGAGTTCGGGCACGGCAAGGTGGAGGCGCGCATCAAGATGCCGGTGGGCCCGGGGCTGTGGCCGGCGTTCTGGATGCTCGGCAACAACATCAACCAGGTCGGCTGGCCGGAGTGCGGTGAGCTCGACATCATGGAGAACGTCGGCTACGCGAACTGGACGTCGGGCGCGCTGCATGGCCCGGGGTACTCCGGCAACACGCCCATCAACCAGCAGTTCTTCCCGAGCTCGCCGGTGAGTGACTGGCACGTCTACGCCACGGAGTTCTCGTCCCAGGACATCAAGTGGTTCATCGACGGCGTGCTGCTGAAGACGGTGACCCGCGCCGAGGTCGAGCGCTACGGCCGCTGGGTCTATGACCGCCCCTACTTCATCATCCTGAACCTGGCGGTGGGAGGCACCTATCCGCACGGCGTCAACGGGGCGACGACGCCGTACTTCGGCGTGCCGCAGTCCACGCTGAACCACATCCGCGACACGGCGCCCGCGTTGGAGGTCGACTGGGTCCGCTATTCCCAATGGCAGTGAGCCGGAAAGGCGCCAGACGTCATGCGAAACGAGCGTGTTTCACTCAAGTCCCTGGCCTTCGCGGCCCTGTGTGTCACCACCCTGCTGGCCTGCTCCGGCGCACCGGATGAGGCGGCGCGAGAAGGAGCGCCCACCGGGAGCTCCGAGCATGCGGCCCTCGCGACGCGCGTGGTGGGGTACCTGCCCACGTGGGCGGGTGACATCAACGCCCTCCAGTACGACAAGCTGACGCACATCAACTACGCCTTCGCGCTGCCCACCGCGCAGGGCGGCCTCACGGGGGTGAGCAGCAACGACGCGCGGCTGCGCTCGCTGGTGCAGACGGCGCATGCGCGCGACGTGAAGGTGCTCATCGCCGTGGGCGGCTGGAACAACGGCGACGACAGCGGCTTCGAGCAGCTGGCCGCCAACGCCTCCACGCGCACCGCGTTCGTGAACAACCTCATCAGCTTCGTCAACGCGGCGGGGTTGGACGGCGTGGACCTGGACTGGGAGTACCCGGACCCGGGGCAGTCGTCGCAGAACTTCGCGGCGCTGGTGCGGGAGCTGGGCGCGGCGCTCCGGGCGCGGGGCAAGCTGCTCACCGCGGCCGTCATCGCCAACGGCTACTACGGCGAGGGCATCCCCACGTCGACGTTCAGCGACTTCGACTTCCTGAACATCATGGCCTACGACGGCGGCCATCCGCATTCGACGTATGAGTTCGCGGTGCAGTCGCTCAACTACTGGGTGAACCGCGGGCTGCCGCGCGCGAAGGCGGTGCTGGGCGTGCCCTTCTATGGCCGCTCGCCGTCGTCCTACGTCAGCTACGCGGAGCTGGTGGGGCGTGACTCCCAGGCGCCCTACAAGGACTGGGTGGGGGACGTGCAGTACAACGGCATCGCCACCATCCAGGCCAAGTCGCGGCTGGCGTTGCAGCAGGGCGGCGGGGTGATGATCTGGGAGCTGTCCCAGGACACGCAGGGCGCCACGTCCCTGCTGAGCGCGATCGCGCAGGTGGTGCAGACACCCGGCGGCGGCAACGTGTACCGGCTGGTGAACAAGCTGACGGGCAAGTGCGTGGACATCGACGGCCCGAGCACGGCCGACGGCGCGCTCATCCACCAGTGGGCCTGCCACGGTGGTGCCAGCCAGCAGTGGGCGATGGAGTCCACCGACAACGGCTACGTGCGCTTCGTGTCCCGCCACAGCGGGAAGGCCCTGGACGTGCGGGATGTGAGCACGGCGGACGGTGCCCGGCTCCAGCAGTGGAGCTATTCGGGCGGCGGCAACCAGCAGTTCCGCGCCGTCTCGCTGGGCAACGGCTTCCACCGGCTGGAGGCGCGGCACAGCGGGAAGGTGCTGGACGTGGCGGACTGCTGGACCAGCGGTGACGGCGCGGCCGTGCAGCAGTGGGCGTGGTCCAACAACGATTGCCAGCAGTTCCGGCTCGAGCAGCGCTGAGCCGGTGCGGGGAGGCGGCGCTCCAGCCGGGCCGGGCTGGAGCGCCGTCGTCTTCCCCAGGAAGGTGTGAGGCTCAGGCGTTGAGCGTGCTCTCGTCGACGCCGGCCTCGGCCATCAGCGTGGCCAGCGCGAGCTTGAGCTTGTCCTTCGCGCGAATCTCCAGCTGACGGGCGCGCTCGCGGGAGAAGCCGAAGTGCTCGCCCAGCTCGCTGAGCGTCATCTCCGCGTCACCCATGACGCGCTGCTCGATGATGAAGCGCTCGCGCGGGTCCAGGCGGCGCAGGGCGCGCTGCACGAGCTCGCGGGTGAGGTTGGCCTGCTGCCGGTCGGCGACCTCGTCCACCGCGGAGGCGGACTCGGACTCCACGAAGTCCAGGTGCGTGGCGTCGCCGTCCTCGCCCATGGGCGCGTCCAGGGACAAGTCCCGGCCGCCCATGCGCTGCTCCATCTCGCGCACCTCGGAGGCCTTCACGTTCAGCTTGCGCGCAATCTCCTCGGCGTTGACGACGTTCGCGTCGCCGGCGCCCAGCTTCTCCAGCTCGCGGCGCGTGCGGGCCAGGCTGAAGAAGAGGCGGCGCTGCGCCTGCGTGGTGCCCAGCTTCACCAGGCTCCAGTTCTTGAGGATGCAGTTCTGGATGTACGCGCGAATCCACCAGACGGCGTAGGAGATGAGGCGGATGCCCTTGTCCGGGTCGAACTTCTGCACGGCCTTCATCAGGCCGATGTTCGCCTCCTGGATGAGGTCCGACATCTTCAGGCCGTAGGAGCGGTACTCGTAGGCCACCTTCACCACGAAGCGGAGGTTCGCCGTCACCAGCTGGTGGCCCGCGGCCAGGTCTCCGTCGCGGAAGCGCCTCGACAGCTCCTGCTCCTTCGGCTGGGTGAGCAGCGGGTACTGGTTGATCTCCGACAGGTAGGTGGAGAGCGAATCAGGGGAGGAGAAGGAGTTGGAAGCCTGCATGGTGTCTCTCGGGGAAAAAGAGATCTGGTTGGGGGACCGCGATGACGCTACGTGGGGGTTGCCCTTTGCGACCCGCGTGCCAAGGGGTGGCACCACCGTTTCCAAGTGAATCCAGGGGTTTGCATCCATGCTGCCCCATGCTTAAGGGCGGTAATCGGTCGTTTTTACAGCCGGCCTCACGGAAGTCTCTTCCGAACGTTGACTGGGCAACGGCGCTGTTGGCCCGGAGGGCAGGCAGGTGGGAGCGGGCGGGCG
>NZ_JABXEP010000255.1:0-7227 GCF_013372605.1 Myxococcus sp. AM009 | reverse complement strand
GGGCAGGGCGGGCTGGCTGATGACGCTCGTCTGGGCGAGCGCGAGGCTGGGGAGGAGCAGGAGGGCGAGCAGGCGCATACGCCCCGGGACTCTAGGCTTCCGCCGTCCCGGGACAAGCGCTCTGCGCTACCAGTCCTCGGTTCCGGACACACCGTCGAGCGGGTCGTCGCCGGGCTTGCTCTGCTTGTCCTGGGCCTTGCCACGGCCGCCCCGGTCCTCCGACGACCAGTCCTCCATGCCGCCGCGGCTGTCCAAGGGGTCCTTGCTCCGGGTTACCTTCTCACCGATGTTGTTCACCAGGTGGTTCACCACCCGCTCCATCTCCTGCTTCAGCTGGCCGAACTCATCGCCCTGGACGGACATGCGCCGCCCCGCCATCCTCTGGCCGGTGCGCGCGTCGTAGTAGCCCAGCGTCAGCTCGGTGCCCTCGCCATTGGCGCGCAAAGTGCCCAGCATCACCCGGTCCAGCCCCAGTGACTGCGCCATGGCCGCCACGCCAGACGCCTTCTCACCGGCGCGGTTCACCTCGCCCGCCACCCGGTCCAGCTTCGCGTCGTAGGCCTTGTACGAAGAGGTAGGCACCAACCTGGCGGTGACCTCGGTGTCGTCGGTGGCCACCTCCATGATTTGCCCGTACTGCTGGAAGCCCGGGCGCTCCACGCGCAGCAGGTGCTTGCCAATGGGCAGCGCGGGCAGCGTCACCGGCGTGTAGCCCACGGCCTCGCCGTCCACGTACACGCGCGCGCCCGCGGGCCGCGAGTTGACCGTGGCGGTGCCGCGCAGCTGGGACGTGCGGCTGGTGGCCACCTGCACGCGCAGGGAGAGGAACTCGCGCGTGAAGCGCTTGGGGGACAGCTCATGGGTGGGGGACAGCGCGATGAGGTCGATGAGCGCCAGCTTCGCCTCCTCCACCTCGCCGCGCAGGTGCAGCACGGCGGCGTACAGCGCCAGCGCGTCACACAGCGGTGAACACCCGCGCATGGCGCCCGCGGCCCCCTGCAGCTCCTTCAGGGTGGCGCGCACCTTGCGCTCCGCCTCCTCGTATTCCTTCTTGTCGAAGGCGGACAGGCTCTCCGAGTAGCCCTTGCGCCCGCGCTCCAGCGAGGCCCGGGCCGCCGCGTCCTCCGGCATGCCGAACAGCTCCTCCGACTTGCGGACCTTCATGCCGGCGAAGTGGCTGAGGGCGTCGTTCATGTAGCCCTCCATCTGCACGCTGGAGGCCTCGGAGGCCGGGTCCATGGGCACCAGGAGGGTGCTGACGCGGCGCGCCTGGGGCGGGGCCGCGAGGGCCAGCGCGGGGAGGAGGACAAGGGCGAGGGCGGCTTTCATGGGGTGACCTCTGAAACAGGCGACGCGGGAGGCGGTCCGGGCATTCAACACGCGGCTCCGCCTCAGAATCCGACTCCACCAGAGACGGGGTTGAACGGGCGGCCCTTGTCCTGGGACGTCGCCACGAAGACGGCCCCGGCCGTCACCGCCGCCGCGCCGCCGACCACCGCCCAGAACCACGGGCGCTTGATGAGGGTGGAGAACGAGCTGCCGCCCTCCGCCACCCGGGGCGCCGCGACGCCGGTGACGAAGGCGCGCACCTGGTCCGCCGCCGCGTCCGGGCCGTTCTTCTTCGCGCCAGGCACCAGGGAAATCTCCACCCCGCGCAGCCGCGCGTTGGAGCGCAGGTCCCACGCCTGGAGCTCGGCCTGGAGGTAGCCCTCGTCCCCGCGGTCCACCGCCGCCAGCACCACGTAGCGGGCGTTGAGCCGCTCACCAATGGCGCGTGCCTCGGGCGGCGGCGTGTCGCGCTCGAAGGCCTGTTCGGTGCTGGCGTGGACCGCCGCGTCACGCACGGCGGAAAGGCCCGGGGTGGGCTCCAGCGCCGCCTTCACCTCGGTGCTCTTGGCGGACGCGATGTCAGTGTACTGGGCGAAGGCCGCGTAGCCGGGAAGGGACACCACCACCGGGTGCTGGCCCGCGGGCAGCTCCACGCCCTTGAGCGGCGTGACGCCCAGCGCCCGGCCACGCACGAGGACGCTGGCGCCCGCCGGCTGCGACTCCACCACCAGCGTGCCGGCCGGCCGCGCCGTCACCTCGGCGCGGGCCTGGTCGAAGGCCTTCAGCACGTCCTGCCCGAAGAGCGCGGTGTCGGGCGTCATCGACGGCTCCGCCACCACCGCGCGCTTGAACGCCTCCTGGCCGCCGGCGGAGTCGCCGTTGAGCAGCCGCGAGGCGCCCAGGAACAGGTACGTCTTGGCCAGCCGCTCCGGGCTCAGCTCCGCCGGCTGCTTCGTATAGGCCTCCGCCGCGGCCACGAACTTCGCCTCGGCGGCCTCGGGGTCCAGGTTGTCGTAGTCCGTGCGGCCCTGCTCGAAGAGCGTGTCCGCGCGCGTCAGCGAGGTCGGCGGGGACGGCGGGAAGGCCGCGCCCAGGTCCACCAGCGGCACGCCGCTCGCCTTCAGCCGACTCAGCAGGTCGCCCTCCAGCTTCACCGCGACCTCCTCCACCGTGGACGTCCGCGCCACCGCGAAGAGCGCCACCGGCCCCTCGGCCGTCACCGCCGCGCTGGCCAACGCCGGCTCACCCGCGGCGCCCGGCTCCGGCGCGGGCGTGGCCACGGCCGGGGCGTCCGGAGACACCAGCGGCGTGACGGACGTCTCGTCGTTGTCGTTCGGAGAGCCGAAAATCCGGGGCTCAGCGGATTCATCGCTGTCCGCGTCATCCGCCGGGGGGGCCTTGGTCGTCTTCACCGGCTGGGTGGTGGAGGGGGGCTTCTTGCTGGACTTCTTCTTCCGCGAGGACTGCCCGTAGGCGGGAGAGGTGGCCAGCAGGAGCGCGAGCAGCAGGGAGGTTCGGCGGAACGTAGTCACGGCGCGGATGCTAGCCGAGCCAGGGCTCCGTCTCAAAAGCCCTGCTGCGCGCGGGGCCCTCCGGGGTGGGAGGGACCCGCGCGGGTGATTCCGCCCTGACTAGACGTCCAGGTCCTGGACCTCGCTGGCGCGCTCCATGATGAACCGGAAGCGGGCGCTGACGTCCTTGCCCATCAAGTCGTTGATGAGCCGGTCCGTCTCCAGGGGCTTGTCGATGGTGACGCGCAGGCTCATGCGGTTCTTCGGGTCGAGCGTCGTCTGCTTCAGCTCGTCGGGCGTCATCTCGCCCAGGCCCTTGAAGCGCATGATGTTGGGCTTGGCGTTGCCCTTCGTCTTCTCCTTGATGATGCGGTCGCGGTCCGGCTCATCCAGCGCCCAGTACGTCTCCTTGCCAATGTCCACGCGGTACAGCGGCGGCTGGGCGATGTGGATGGCGCCGCTCTCAATCAGCGGGCGCAGGTGCCGGTAGAAGAAGGTGAGCAGCAGCGTGGCGATGTGGTGCCCGTCGCTGTCGGCGTCCATCAGCAGGAAGACGCGGCCGTAGCGCAGCTTGCTGATGTCGAAGTCGGAGCCGATGCCGCAGCCCAGCGCGGACACGATGTCCTGGAGCTCCTTGTTCGTCGTCACCTTGTCGGTGGACGCCTGCTCCGCGTTGAGCACCTTGCCGCGCAGCGGGAGGATGGCCTGGGTGCGCCTGTCGCGGCCCTGCTTGGCGGAGCCGCCTGCGGAGTCACCCTCCACGATGAACAGCTCGCTCTGGCCCGGGTCCGTGGACGAGCAGTCCGCCAGCTTGCCCGGCAGGTTGAGCCGGTGGCTGACCGCCGTCTTGCGGCTCACCGCCTGGGACGCGGCCCGGCTGGCCTCGCGCGCGCGGGCGGCCAGGACGATGCGGGCCACCACCGACTCGGCGATGGACTTGTTGTCGTTGAGCCACTTCTCCAGCGCCGGACGCAGCACGCCGTCCACCTGGCCGGACACCTCGGGGTTGTTGAGCCGCCCCTTCGTCTGGCCCTGGAACTGCGGCTCCACCACGTAGGTGGACAGGATGGCGGTGATGCCCTCGCGGATGTCCTCCGCGGTGAGCGTCACGCCCTTGGGCGCGATGCCGTGCGTCTCGATGTAGTTGCGCACCGCCTTCACCACCGCGCCGCGCAGGCCCGCCTCGTGCGTGCCGCCCAGCGGGGTAGGGATGCCGTTGACGTACGAGCGGATGTGCTCGTCGGTGGCCTCCGTCCACGCCAGCGCCGCCTCCAGCCGCACCCCGTTGTCACGCGAGTGGTAGAAGGCCGCGCTGCCCGCGGGCACCAGCGGCTTGTTCCGCTCCGTCACCACCTTGGTGAGGTACTCCGCGATGCCGCCGTCGTGCTTGTACGTCACCGACGTGGGCGGGCTGGACGTCTCGTCCTTCCAGACGACCGTCATGCCCTTGTGCAGGTAGCTCTTGGCCTCCAGTCGCTCGCGCACCATCTCCGCGTCGAACTTCAGCTTGTCGCCGAAGATCTCCGGGTCCGGTTCAAAGGTGACGGCGGTACCCGTGCCCCGCGTGGCGCCTTCCGCCTTCAGCGTGCTGGTGGCCTTGCCCCGCGCGTACGTCTGGACGTGCTTCTTGCCATCGCGCTTGATCTCCACGACGAGCTTGCGCGCCAGCGCGTTCACCACCGAGCTGCCCACGCCGTGCAGACCGCCGGAGTGGATGTAGTTGCCCTGCTCGAACTTGCCGCCCGCGTGAAGCGTCGTGAGGATGACCTCCACGGCCGGCTTCTTGTGCTTGGGCATGATGTCCACGGGGATGCCTCGCCCGTTGTCCACCACGGTGACGCTGCGGCAGTCCTTGTGGAGCGTCACCTCCACCGTGGTGGCGTAGCCGTTGATGACCTCGTCCACCGAGTTGTCGAGGATCTCCCACAGCAGGTGGTGATACCCCGTGCTGTCGGTGCCGCCGATGTACATGGCCGGGCGCTTGCGCACCGGCTCCAGGCCTTCCAGGACCTGGATGTCCGCGCCTGTGTAGGTTTCCTTCTTCGTCGCCATGGCGTCCTCTGCCTAGTCCTTCTTCTCGGGCAACGGGATGAAGGTGACGGGGCGCGCCACCTCCTTCACGGCGTCGCGCTTCGACATCTCGTGGCCCTTGCCGCCGCGGCCCGTCAACCCGTACTTCGCCGGGGACAGGTGCAGCTTGCGGCCCTTCTGCGTCTCGAACTCCAGCTTCGCGTCCTTCTGCGAGGGCGACGCGGCGAGGAAGTCCACCACCCGGTCATTGCCGTCCACCTTGATGACGGTGACGCCCTTGCCCGGGCCCGCCAGCTCGTTGACCTCCGCCACCTTGCACACCAGGGCGCTGGTCTTCTCCGTCAGCACCGCCAGCAGGTCGCGGTCCGTCACCGGCTGCACGCCGATGATTTCGTCGCCTTCACCCGTCTTCGCGTAGCGGCGGCCGGCGCGCGTGGAGACCTCCAGGTGCGGCTCCAGCAGGAAGCGCATGCCCAGGCCCTGCTTCGTCACGCCCACCAGCTTCTGCGGGCGCGGCAGCCGCGCGTCCAGCGACAGGGCGGACACCACGCGCTCGCCGTCGTCGAACTTGAAGAACTTCTGCACCGGCTCGCCGTAGCCCGTGGAGGCGGGCACGTCGTTGAAGCGGGTGACGTACGCGGTGCCGAAGTTGCTGAACAGCACCAGGTTCGCCTTCAGGCTGCCGGCCAGCACCGCCATCACCGCGTCGCCTTCACGCAGGCGGGTGGTGGACGGGTCCTTCACCTCGCGCACGCGCTTGACCCAGCCGTCGCGGGTGATGACCACGTGTGCGTCCTCGTCCGCGATGAACGCCTCGGCGCTGAACTCCATCTCCTCGGAGCCCGCGCCGCCAATGCGCGTGCGGCGCTTGTCATTGTAGCGGGCCTTCATCTCGCCCAGCTCGTCCCGGACCGTGTTCCACACCTTGTTCTTGTCCTTGAGGATGCCCTGGATGCGCTTGATTTCGGCGCGCTTCTCCTTGAGCTCCTTCTCCACGACCAGAATCTCCAGGCGGGCCAGCTTGTAGAGCTTCATCTCCAGGATGGCGTCCACCTGGGCTTCATCCAGCTTGAAGCGGGCGATGAGCTTCCGGGCCGCGTCCTGCTTTCCTTCCGACGCGCGGATGATCTTGATCATCTCGTCGAGCGCGTCGTAGACCTTCTCGAAGCCCTCCAGGATGTGGACGCGCCGGAGCAGCTCGCCCAGCTCGTGCTCGAAGCGCTTCGTCACCACGTCGAAGCGGAAGGTGAGGAAGTACCAGAGGATGTCCTTGAGGTTGAGCCGCTCGGGCGCGCTCAGCTCGGGCTTGTCCTTGATGGGGACCAGGCAGGTGAGGTTGACGCCGAAGTTCGTCTGCAGCGGCGTCTGCTTGTACAGGTACGCCATCACCAGCTCGGGGTTGGCGTCCTTCTTCAGCTCCAGGACGATGCGCACGTCCTTGGTGGATTCGTCGCGCACGTCGGTGATGAGCGGCAGCTTCCGCTCGCGCACCAGGTCGCCGAACTTGGCCACCAGCGTGGACTTGTTCACCGTGTAGGGGATGGAGGTGATGATGATCTGCTGGCCGCCTCGCTTGAGGTCCTCCAGCTTGTACTCACCGCGGATCCGGATGCTCCCCTGGCCCGACTCGTAGATGTCGCGCAGCTCCTTCTTGTCGTTGAGGATCTGCCCGCCGGTGGGGAAGTCGGGACCCTTCACCCACTTGAGCAGGTCCTTCGTCACGAGCTGCGGGTTCTCGATGAGCGCCACCAGCGCGTCCACCAGCTCGCCCAGGTGATGGGGCGGGATGTTGGTGGCCATGCCCACGGCGATGCCCGTGGTGCCATTCATGAGCAGCTGCGGCACCCGTGCGGGGATGACCACCGGCTCCTGCAAGGTGCCGTCGTAGGTCGGCCGGTAGGCCACCGTCTTCTTGCCCAGCTCCGTCAGCAGCTCGCTGGACAGCATCGCCAGGCGGCACTCGGTGTAGCGCATGGCCGCCGCGCCGTCGCCGTCGAGCGAGCCGAAGTTGCCGTGGCCGTCCACCAGCGGGTAGCGCAGCGAGAAGTCCTGCGCCATGCGCACCAGCGCCTCGTAGATGGAGGAGTCACCGTGCGGGTGGTACTGACCCATGACGCTGCCAACCACCTTGGCGGACTTCTGGTACTTGGCTTCATGCGTCAGCCGGTGGTCGTGGTACATGCCGAACAGGATGCGGCGCTGCACCGGCTTGAGGCCGTCACGCACGTCCGGCAGGGCGCGCGAGGTGATGACCGACAGGGCGTAGTTGATGTACCGGCGGCGCGCCTCGTCCGCGAGTGAGGCCGGCACGGAACCGTCACCACTGCCGCCCGCGGAGCCACCCCCTCCGTTGCCG
>NZ_JABXEP010000254.1:0-7256 GCF_013372605.1 Myxococcus sp. AM009 | reverse complement strand
GCTGCTTGCCTGGCTCACGCTCGCCAGCACGCCCGCCGCCCCGCCGCCCCCCGTGAATGACGTCTTCGCCCTGGACGAAGCGGCCTTCGTCACCCAGGCGCAGAGTGACCTCGCCCTGCTGGAGCGCCACGTCCGGGGCCTGCGCGGGCTGCAGGAGGCCGTGAAGCAGTCGCGCGGCGTGTACCTGCAGAAGCAGAACGTGCCGTACACGCCGGACCAGAAGCAGCTGCTGCTCAGCACCTGGGCGGCCTTCTTCGACTACTTCGTGTCCGTGGAGGTCATCCGCCAGCGCTACTGGGACTTCGTGAAGGTGCCCGCTCACGCGCATCCGAAGAAGCACGCCTGGGGCTTCCTCCTCACCCATGGCGCGCTCACCACGGAGCTGGCCCACGGCCTCACCTACGCGGAGCTCACCCTGGGCAAGAAGCAGCTGGAGGTGCTGCTGGACGAGCCCGCGCCCGAGTACGGCCTGCCCGCGCGCGCCTTCGCCCGTTTCAAGGACAAGGCCATCCACGTCTCCACCAGCACGCAGCTGCTCACGGGGGATGGCTACAAGGAGCAGCTCCGCCCGCTGCTGGTGAAGGCCGGCGCGCTGGACGCGCCGCGCGTGCCCTGGCTGCTGCAGGAGATGAAGCACAACAGCAAGGTGGCGAAGGGACTGCTCACCCGGCGCGGCGCCACGCTCTTCGCCAAGGCCACGGTGGACCTGACGGCGGACACCGCGCAGCGCGCCTTCTTCCCCGTGCAGCGCGCGGTGGCTGAATGGATGGGTGACACCCGCGTGCGCCGCGTGGGCCAGCCGCTCATCTCCCGCGAGCAGGCCCTGGCCCTGCTGGAGAAGATGGAGCCCGGCGACATCGTGGTGGCGCGGCAGAACTGGTACCTCTCCAACATCGGCCTGCCGGGCTTCTGGCCGCACGCGGAGCTCTTCATTGGCACGCCCGCCCAGCTCGGCGCGTACTTCGACGAAGACGCGGAAGTGAAGGCCTGGGTGGCCACCCTCCCCGGCGCACCGGGCTCGCTCACCCAGCACCTGGCGCGCGCCTTCCCCGCCAAGTGGACCGAGTACACCGGCAAAGACGCGCACGGCGACCCCCTGCGCATCATCGAATCCATCAGCGAAGGCGTGTCCTTCACCGGCCTGGAGCACGGCCTGCGGGTGGACTACCTGGGCGTCATGCGCCCGCGCCTGTCCCGCCTGGAGAAGGCCCGCGCCATCGTCCGCGCCTTCACCTTCCACGGCCGCCCGTATGACTTCGACTTCGACTTCTTCTCCGACAGGACGCTCGTGTGCACGGAGCTGGTGTGGAAGTCCTACGCCCCCGCCAGCGACACGACGGGCCTGCGCATCCCCCTGGTCAGCGTGGCCGGCCGCCGCACCCTGCCCGCCAACGAGCTGGTCCGCCTCTTCGACGCGGAATACGGCCGCGAGGACCGGCAGCTCGACTTCGTGGCCTTCCTGGACGGCCGGGAAGCGGAGGGCGACGCCAGGGAGGCGGACGCGGACGCTTTCCGTTACAGCTATCGCCGGGCCAAGTGGGACATCGCCCAGGAGTAGACACCCGATGACGGAGCAGATGGCCGAAGAGATGCTGCAGCTGTCCACCCAGCTCTTCGAGAAGATGATCTCCCAGCAGCAGGCCAAGGTGCTGCGCCTGGCCCGCGAGGCCGTGCCCAACATCTCCCCGGAGGAGGTGCGCAACTCCCACGACTTCCCGGAACTCAAGGAACATCCTACATTTGAGTTCGAGGATGGAATCCTGTCCGGGCTGATTGCGGCCCAGATTGCCCTCCGGGCGGAAATCAAGGGACGGCTGCCGCTTGAACCTCCAGCATTCTGACGCTCGGCCGCCTGCCTTTGCCGTCCGGGCCCTCGTGGGTTACTGGTTCTCGCCGTGAGCATTCCCTCTGGATTCAGCCCACCGTTGGCGCGGGAGCGTCTGGTGTCGGCCCTGGCAGCGGAGCCCCCGCGGCTGGACCTGGCGGCGCTGGCCATCGCCACGCTGGACAAGCCCCTGCTGGACGCCCCTGGGTGCCTGCACATGCTGGACGTGCTCGCGTGCCGGGTCCAGGTGGAGGCGGAGCGGCTGAGCGAGAAGGGCGAAGTCCTGGCGCCGCTGCGGGCCTTGCGCCACGTGCTGGCGGACATCGAGGGCTTTCGCGGCAACGAAGACGACTACCACTCCCCGGAGAACAGCTTCCTGGACCAGGTGCTGGAGCGGAAGCAGGGGCTGCCGATTACGCTGTCCGTCGTCTACCTGGAGGTGGCGCGGCGCGCGGGCATCGCCCTGTACGGCGTCCCGTTCCCCGGCCACTTCCTGGTGGCGCACGACGCGGGGGACCACAAGCTGCTCATGGACCCGTTCCACGACGGGGACATCCTCACCGAGCACGGCTGCGAGGAGCTGCTCAAGCGCGTGGCGCCGCAGCTCAAGTTCGACCGCAACATGCTGGCGCCCGCGCCGGTGGAGCTGATTGCGTACCGGATGCTGTCCAACCTGCGGCGCGTGTACCTGGGCCGCGAGGACTGTGAGCGCGGGCTGGCGGTGGTGGACCTGCTGCTGCTCCTGGCGCCGGACCACCCGGGCGAGCTGCGCACGCGCGCCGCGCTGCTCAGCGGCCTGGGGGCCTACCGCGCGGCGCTGAAGGACGTGGAGCGCTGCCTGGAGCTTTCACCCGAGGCCCCCGACCGCGACCGGCTGGAGCTGACGGCCCGCGAGCTGCGGGAGCGCGCCGCGCTGCTCAATTGACGGGAAGGACACTCACGTGACTCACGAGGTGAAGCCCTGGCGCCGGCTGCGGCGCGGGCTGGAGCATGACTTCAGCGTCGCCCGGGTGCGCGAGGACTGGTGGGCGGACCCGCGCACGGGCCACGAGCACCCACGCGTGCGCGTCGACTGCGCGGACTGGGTGAACGTCATCGCGGTGACGCCGGACGCGCGGCTCGTGCTGGTGCGGCAGTTCCGCTTCGGCGTCGAGTCCTCCACGCTGGAGCTCCCCGGCGGAATCGTGGAGCCAGGCGAAGCGCCTGAGCGGGCCGCGGCGCGCGAGCTGGAAGAGGAGACGGGCTACGTGCCGGGACGCGTGGTGCCAGTGGGCCAGGTGCACCCCAACCCCGCGTTCCAGGGCAACGTGTGCTTCAACTTCCTCGCGCTCGACTGCGTGAAGCGGCACGAGGGGCGGCAGGACGCCAGCGAGGACATCGCCGTGGAGCTGCACCCGCGCGGAGACGTGCCGCGCCTCATCCTGGAGGGCCACATCTCCCACTCACTGGTGGTGGCGGCCTTCTTCCAGGAGCGCCTGCTCAGCGAAGCGAAGTAGGCCCGTGCCTCAGGCTCAGGGACGCGAGCAGCCGCAGCCGCACGCGTCGAAGAAGGGCGACTCGCCCCGGGCGCAGACGAAGAAGACGACCTGGCACTCCGTCCTGTCCTCGGACACGTAGCGGCGCTGGGCCACCTGTGCGTCGCACGCGGCCCGGTCCGCCACGGGCTGCGACACCTCGGCCGCGTCGCCCTCTTCCGTGGGCGCACCGCAGCCCGCGGCCCCCAGGGCCGTCAGCAGCGTCAGAACGCCCCTCAAGTCGAACACCCGTCACCTCTCGAACCGGCGCAGGTCCTTCGCGCCCGCATGGCCTGGAGTGCAACCTGGGGGCCCTCTCCGCGCACCGGGAGCCCCCACGGCGACAAGCGTGCCCTGGGCGTGGACGGCGTCACATTCGCGACGTGTGGAGACGGACAGAAGGCGGGGCCCGAGCCCGACTGTGTCCGCCAACGCACGGGCGCCCCGGCTTTCAGGGAGGCCTCCCTTCAGCGGGCCTTCTTCGCGCGCGGCCGACGTCGCGGCGCGGCCGCCTGAGCCGGCGTGGCCTCCTCCCGCCGCCACGTGCCGGAGCGCCCGCCCGACTTGTGCTCCAACTGCACCGCGTCCAGCACCATGCCGCGGTCCACGCTCTTGCACATGTCATAGACGGTCAGCGCCGCCGCGCAGGCCGCGGTGAGCGCCTCCATCTCCACGCCGGTGCGGTCCACCGTCTTGACCTGCACGCGGACCCGGAGCCCCGCGTCCTCCGGCACCAGCGTCACCTCCACGCCCGAGAGCGCGATGGGGTGACAGAGCGGGACGAAGTCCGGCGTGCGCTTGGCGGCCATGATGCCGGCGAGCCGCGCCGCGGCCAGCACGTCCCCCTTCTCCACCTTCCCCGCCAGGATGCGCTCACGCGTCGCGGGCAACATCCGCAGCAGCGCGGTGGCCACGGCCACGCGGCCCGTCTTCGGCTTCGCTCCCACGTCCACCATCTTCATCGGCGCACCCCCTGCGCCACCGCGGCGAGCAGGTCCTCCACGATGTCGTCCGGGTCCTCCAGCCCCACGGAGACGCGGATGAGGTTCTCCCGGATGCCCGCGGCCTCCCGCTCCTCCGGAGTGAATCGGCGCGCGCTGGCGCTGGCCGCGTGCATCACCAGCGTGCACACGTCCCCCAGTGAAGGACCGGGCCGCCCCACCTTCAGCGCCTCCAGGAAGCGCATGCTCTCCGGCCGCCCCGCGCCCTTGATTTCAAAGGCCACCATGGGACCGCCGCCCAGCAGCAGTTCCCGCGCGGTCGCGTGGTCCGGGTGCGACGACAGCCCCGGGTAGACGACCCGCTCCAACAGGGGCGACTCCGCGAGCCGCCGCGCCACGTGCGCCGCGTGCTCGACATGCGCCTTCATGCGCACCGGCAGCGTGCGCAGGCCGCGCAGGGTGAGCCACGCCTCGAAGGGCCCCAGCACGTCACCCGCCAGCACCCGCGCGGCGCGCAGCGGCGCCATCCGCGCGACTGAGGCACTCACCGTGCCGCCCAGCGCGTCGCTGTGCCCGTTGAGCCACTTGCTGGTGGACTGCACCGCGTAGTCCGCGCCCAGCGCCAGCGCGCGCTGTCCCACGGGCGACGGGAAGGTGCCATCCACCACGAACGTCGCGCCCACGTCCTGGCAGGCCCGCGCCAGCACGCGCAAGTCCGGCACGCGCAGCAGCGGGTTGGAGATGCTCTCCGCCAGCACCATGCGCGGCTTCAGCTCGCGGATGCGCCCGGCCACCTCGGGGTCCGTCATCAGGAGCGCGTGCAGCTCCACGCCCAGCGTGGCGCACAGACTCTTGTACAGCGCGCGCGTGACGCCGTAACCATCCGCCGGCATCACCAGCGTGTCTCCCGCCCGGAAGCCCTGGGCCTCGAAGACGGAGCGCAGCGCGGCCATGCCGCTGGCGTAGGCCACGCAGGCCTCGGCGCCTTCCAGCGCGGCCACCGCCTCCTCCAGCAGCGTCGTGTTGGGCGCGCTGATGCGGGCGTAGGCGTAGTCCTTCCCGTCCAGGGCGCTGTCCAGGTCGTCGCTGCTGTCGAACCAGTTCACCGCCGCCGGGTAGATGGGCGGCGACACCGGCACCGCCTTGCTTCCAGCCAGCCGCGTCCCGGCGTGCACCGCCACCGTCTTCTGCTTCGAGCTCATGGGGATTGCTGCGTCCTTCGCGGGAATGGAAAAGCCGACCCCCCGAAAGGGGCCGGCCTGGGGATGCGCAGCGGAGCCGCGCGGGCCAGCGAGCCAGACTACTCGCCGTGCTCGATGAGCCAGCGCTCCGCGTCGATGGCGGCCATGCAGCCCGTGCCCGCCGCGGTGATGGCCTGGCGGTAGTAGTGGTCCTGCACGTCGCCGCAGGCGAACACGCCCTCGATGTTGGTGCGCGTGGAGCCCGGCACCGTCTTGAGGTAGCCGCCCTGGTGCGTCTCCAGCACGCCCTGGAACAGCTCCGTGTTGGGCGTGTGGCCAATGGCCACGAACAGGCCCGTCGCCTTCACCTGCTGGCTGTCACCCGTCTTCAGGTTGCGCACCACCGCGCCATTCATCCCCTTCGCGTCGCCGAGGACCTCCTCCACCGCGGAGTCCCACATGAAGGAGATTTTCGGATTCTGGCGGGCGCGCTCCTGCATCACCTTGGAGGCGCGCAGCGTGTCGCGGCGGTGGATGAGGGTGACGTGGTTGACGATTTTCGCCAGGTACGTCGCCTCTTCCATGGCCGTGTCACCGCCGCCCACCACCAGTACGTCCTGCTTCTTGAAGAAGGCACCGTCGCAGGTGGCGCACGCGGAGACGCCGCGGTTCTTGTAGGTGTCCTCGCCCTTGACGCCCAGCCACTTGGCGGTGGCGCCGGTGGAGATGATGACCGTCTCCGAGCGGCAGCTGACGCTCTCCCCCTGGATGAGGAAGGGGCGCTGGGAGAAGTCCACCTTCACCACGTTCTCCATGTGGAGGGTGGTGCCGAAACGCTCCGCCTGCTTCTGGAAACGATCCATCAACTCCGGGCCGGTGATGGCCTCCGGAAAGCCCGGGTAGTTCTCCACGTCGGTGGTCACCATGAGCTGGCCGCCCGGCACCCGCTGCGGGTGCTCCAGGGTAGGGCCCCCGGCGAACACCACCGGCTGCAGGTTGGCGCGCGCGGCGTAGATGGCCGCGGTGTAGCCCGCGGGTCCCGAGCCGATGATGGTCACCTTGTTAATCTTCTCCTCCGCCACGACTCCTCCCAACTCTCGTTGATGGCCCCAAGGTACCAGAGCGCCTCGGGCGCGTGATACGAAGCTGGCCTCATGGATGCCGACGTCCTCAAGAAGGTTGCGCTGTTCGAGGGTTTGACCCAGGGACAGCTCGCCAGGCTCGCGCAGATTGGCCACTCCCGGACCTACCCGGCAGGCGCCTTTCTGTTCCGTGAGGGGGAAACCAGCCAGGAGATGTTCGTAATCGCCGAGGGCAAGGTCCGCATCTCCAAGTCGATGCCCGGCATCGGCGAGGAGGCGCTCGCCATCCTGGAGCCCGGCGAGTATTTCGGTGAGATGGCGGTCATCGAGGACTCGCCGCGCTCGGCGGACGCCATCGCCCACGTGAGCTGCTCCGTCTGGGTCATCGAGCGCTCCCGGCTGGACCAGCTCATGTTCACCGACAAGGACCTGGCGTACGTGCTGCTCTGGACGTTCGTCCGCACGCTGAGCGAGCGGCTCCGCGAGACGAACGAGAAGCTCAAGGGCTTCTTCGCCCTGTCCCGCTTCTGACGGCCCGTCTCAGCGCCTGAGAAGCCAGCTGGTGCAGGGATGTCCGTCCAGCATCCGAGCCCCTTCCTGCATGTCGGGACGGGTGCGCGCCCCACTCCCCAGGTAGCACAGGCAGGCACACGGGTTGCTTTGTCCCCGCCACGTGGAGGGCGGCGGGATGGAGCAGGCGGCGGGGACAAAGC
>NZ_JABXEP010000253.1:0-7278 GCF_013372605.1 Myxococcus sp. AM009 | reverse complement strand
GGGCCATGAGCAAGTACCCGCGCGCGTCGGTGCTGCCGGGTGGGCGGGCGCGAGACAGGGAGCGCGTGTCTGAGAAGAAGTTCGGTTACTTTCAGGACGACGAGGCCCTGGCGCTGGAGGCGTACCGCGCGGTGGGGTTGGTGGAGCGTGAGCCCGGTGTGTTCTCCCGGCATCCGCTGGCGTTCCTCGTCGAGGCGGCGGATGACATCTGCTACGCGGTCATCGACCTGGAGGACTCGGCGAAGCTGGGGCTGATTCCCATCAGGGATGCGTGTGAGTTGCTGGACGCGGTGCTCCCCAAGCCGGTGAAGGGGCCCGTGCGCCCGCCGCCGTCGCATCCGGAGACACGGCTGGCGCAGGCGCGAGCGCGGGCCATTGGCGAGCTCATCCAGGCGTGTGTGAAGGTGTTCCTGGATAACGTAGTGGCGATGGAGGAGGGGGAGTGGGAGACGCCGTTGGCCGCTGCGTATGACGACGTGGCGAAGCCGTTGAAGGCCATCCGCCACCTCACGCGGCGCTACGGCTATGAGAGCGAGCGCGTGCTCCAGATTGAGAGCGCGGGCTTCAAGACGCTGGGCGGGCTGCTGGACATGTTCGCGATGGCGGTCGTCACCGACACGCCGAACCGCGAGGAGAAGAAGCTGCGGCAATTGCTGCCACTGGACCTCTTCCAACGTCCGGAGCACGCCCGGGACACGGCGGAAGAGCCCGCGTCCCGGGATGAGGCCATCACCGAGGCGGTGGCCCGGCTGTCGAAGTACCAGCGGCTGCTGTGCGTGACGGACTACATCTCCGGCATGACGGACGGCTTCGCCGTGGAGCTGTTCCAGCGGCTGTCAGGCATCAAGCTGCCGACGTGATTCGCGTGGCTTGATTCAGTCTCCCGCGACGGCAATCTGCCAGTCGCCTTCGGGGGTGATGCCCACGCGCAGGCCGAGGTAGCTGCCCTGGTCCTTCATCCCCGCGATTTCCTCGTCCGGGTAGACGCCCTTGAGCGCGCCCCAATCCTTGTCGGACGTCGCGCCAGTGACGTGGACGGCAGGCCAGAAGTAGAGGTTGCCCTGCTTCGCGTACGGCAGGTTCAGGACCTGGACGATGCGCGCCAGCTCCGGGTTGCCCAGCTTCTCCGCTGCACGCCAGTACTCGCCCGCGTCGGTGCCGTCGCCGAAGGTGAACCGCACGGCCTTGCCATTCTCGTCCGCCAGGGTGTTGAGCGCCGTGTAATCACAGGCCACCGACGCGGCGATGATGCGCTGACGCATCGACTCCACGGGCGCTGGCAACGCCGGAGCGGCTGGCGCCACGCGCGGAGACAAGCTCGCCGCTGAGCAGGTGCCCTTCTCCGCGGCTGGCGCTCCCGTGTACTCGCCGACGCCCGAGTCGGCATTGGCGGCACCCGCCGTTGCCTCGCCCGGCACGGCTGCATCCGAGCTCCCCGCGCCCTGGGGCTCCGTGCTCGGGGCGGAGGGTTGTCCCTTGTCCGGTGCGGCAGGAACGACAGGCGCGGCGGCGACACCGGAGTCGACTCCGGCGGCGGGGCTGGAGGTCCGCTCGGTGCATGCGACGAGCGAGGCGGCGACACAGAGAGAAAGCAGAGAAGTCCGGTTCATGGCCCGCACGTTGTAGTCCAGCGGACAGGCGGCACGCTCCGGATTCCGCTGCTCAGCCGCCGCCTTTGGGTGAATCGATGACGACGGCGAAGGGGTCGAAGGGCTTGTCATCCTTCTTCTTCGTGGTCGGCATCCCGAACTCGCCGGTGGGGTGTTCGGGCCGGACCGACGTGTACGGGTCAATCTTCACCGGAACGCCAAACACCTTCGGGTTCTTTTTGGGTCCGTCGCTCATGCCGCCCATGCTACCGCAGCGGCCACCCGCCTGTTTGGCTGCACCGGCAAGGCGTCTTCTTGGGCATTCGGCCCGCCAGGGCGATACTTCCTGCCCATGTGTGGCCGTGTCACCGTTCGAACCTCTCCTGAGCAGGTTGTCACCGGGCTGGGCCTCGCGGGCATCCGTACCGCCGTGGAGCGGCCGCGCTTCAATCTCTGTCCCACGCAGTTGATGCCCGTGGTGACCAATGATGGCGCGCGGATGCTGGACGCCTTCCGCTGGGGCCTCGTGCCGTCCTGGGCGAAGGACCCCGCCATTGGCAACAAGCTCATCAACGCCCGGGGTGAGACGGTGGCGGAGAAGCCCAGCTTCCGCTCCGCGCTCAAGCGGCGCCGGTGCCTCGTCGTGGTGGATGGCTGGTATGAGTGGAAGCAGTCCACGAAGCCGAAGACGCCGTTCCACTTCCACCGCAAGGACGGGCAGCTCCTGACGCTCGCGGGGCTGTGGGAGGAGTGGACCGCGCCCGACACGGGCGAGGTGCTCAACACCTGCACCCTCATCACCACCGGCCCCAACGCGCTGATGGCGCCCATCCATGACCGGATGCCCGTCATCCTCGAACCGGCGGCCCAGGAGGTGTGGCTGCGTCCGGAGCCGCAGGAGGCCTCGGTGCTGCTCCCGCTGCTGGTGCCCTGCGTCGAGGACTCACTGGAGGCCTACGAGGTGTCGCGCGTGGTGAACTCCCCCGCGAACGACACCCCTGCCTGTGTGGAGCGCGTGGCCGCCTGAGCCGCGCGCCTCAGCCGCGGCGGCGGACCTTCGCGTCGAGGCTCCACGGCCCCGCGCCGATGAGCGCGATGGCCGCCATGACGGTGAGGTAGAGCAGCGCCAGCTCCATGCGGCCGAAGGGGTCCGCGCGGTGCCGGTAGAGCGCCACCACCATGGTGAAGCCCGCCATCGCCGCCGCCGGGCGCGTGAAGAGGCCCACGGCCACCAGCAGCCCGCCCAGGAACTCCGCCAGCGTGGCGCACCAGGCGAAGAACGTCGGGAACGGGAAGCCGAGCTGCGCCACGCCCGCCGCGAACCTGCTCATGTCGCCAGTGAGCTTGGACAGGCCGTGTCCCAGCGCCAGCGAGAGACCGAACACCACGCGAATCAACGTCAAACCCACCGCGGACTTGCCCACCATGCCATGGACCTCCCAGGTCGCCCGCGCATCCTCGCACGGCGGCGTGCGTCACGCTGCGTTACGCGGAGCGCTTGGGCGCGCGCATATCGCTGATGGTCAGCGGATGCCGGGCGCCCTGCGGCGAGACGAGCGCGGCGCCTAGGACGAAGTCCTGGCCCATGCGGAGCTCCAGCGTGGTGGGGCCCTTGTGGGTGGTGCGCCAGTCCAGCTCGACGCGGACGGTGCCCAGCAGCTCGCGGTCCACGGTGGTGGTGTCCAGCGCCTCGAACAGGGCGATGGAGAGCGGCCCGGGAATCATCGGCAGCTCCAGCGTCACGGACTTCGTCGCGGGCACGGGGGTGTTGGCGGGGATGACCTCGTGCTGCGCGCCGCCGGGGACCATGATGCTGATGGGCATGGGCACCACGTCCGCCAGGCCCGAGATTCCGCGCGCCAGGTTCCGGCCGAGGATGGCCGCGCCCACCGCCACGCCGAGCTCCGGGTGGACCTCCTTGTCGGAGGACAGGCGCTTGAAGTGGGAGAAGCGCTGACGGATGGCGGGCATGCGCGTCTGGCCGCCGACCAGGACGAGCTCGTCAATCTGGTCGGGCTTCAGCTGCGCGCGCTCCAGCACATCGTCGCAGGCGGAGGCGGTGCGCTCGATGAGCTGGAAGACCATCTCCTCCAGGCGCTTGCGGGTGAGCGTGTAGTCGAAGTCGATGAAGCCGCCGTCCTTCTGGGCGATGCACGGCACGCGGAGCACCGTGGCGTCGCGCTGGCTCAGCGACATCTTCGCGGACTCGGCGGCGAAGACGAGCCGCTGCATCACGACCTTGTTCCCGCGCAGGTCGATGCCGTGCTTCTGCTGGAAGTCGTCCACCAGCATCTCGACGATGCGCTCGTCGAAGTTGGCGCCGCCCAGGAAGGCGTCACCGCCGGTGGCCAGCACCTTCACCACCTTGTTCTGCACCGCGAGCAGGGTGGCGTCGAAGGTGCCGCCGCCCAGGTCGAACACCATCACCGTCTGCTCGGGGTTGCGCAGGTTGGCGTAGTAGAGCGCCGCCGCCGTCGGCTCGTTGACGATGGCGCGCACCTGGAGCCCGGCCTGCTCCGCGGCGTGGCGGACCGCCGCGCGCTGGCGGCTGCTGGCGTGCGCGGGCACGGTGAGCACGCACTCGCGGAAGGGCGCTCCGGCGGCGTGGTTCGCCAGCGTGAGAATCTGCTGGATGATGAGGTGCGCCACGTCCGTCAGCGACGTCTGCTTCCCGTACATCGTCACGGCCGTGTAGCCGTCCTCGGCCTCCACGAGCTCGAAGGCGTACTTGTCCTTGTGCTGCGTGACGTACTCGGACTGGAAGCGGCGGCCCAGGAAGCGCTTGGCGCCGAAGACGGTGTGGCGCGGGTCGTCAATGATTTGCCGGCGCGCGGCGTGGCCGACGATGGCCTTGTCCGCCGCGTGGAACCAGACGACGGAAGGCAGCGTGACGCTCTTGTCCGTCACCGGAACGACGCGAAGCTTGCCGGCCTTGTCGAAGAAGGCCGCGGCGGTGTTGGTGGTCCCGAAGTCGATGCCAAGGATGGAGCCCGTACTCATCACCGCGGACTCTCCCACGTCCCGTCGGCTTGTTCAGCCCCTGAAAGCGCCCCCGAGCACAACGTGGGTGGGTCACTTGAAGCCCGGTTGCCCTTCGTTTCACGCCGTGGCGGCGGTCGAGGCGACGGGCAGTAGAAATGTGCCGCTGGGTGGGCGCAGCGCGCACGCGAGGGCTCGTCGGCTTGACGGCCGGGAGCGCGAGGTCCGCGCCGGTGTTCGTCGTTGACCGGCCCGTGCCTTCGTTTCATGGATGCGCGCCATGGCCATGGGGCATGTGGAGCGAAGTCTTGTTCGGGATGTCGCGGCGATTGCCGCCGCGTCTGGCGTCATCGGAGCTTCGTTCGGTGCCATCGCGGTGGCGTCGGGATTGTCGGTGTGGGTCGCGTCGGCCATGTCCCTGCTCGTCTTCGCGGGCGGTGCGCAGTTCATGGCAGTGGGGGTGGTGGCGGGCGGTGGCAGCCCCGTGGCCGCGGTCATCGCGGGGCTGCTGCTCAACGCGAGGCACCTGCCGTTCGGCCTGGCGATTCCGGACGTGCTTGGAAAGCACTGGCCCGTGCGGCTGATTGGCACGCACCTGATGGTGGACGAGTCCGTGGCGTTCGCGCTCGCGCAGCCCACGCCGGAGCGTCGCAAGGCGGCGTACTGGCTGTGCGGCGGGGCGCTGTTCACTGCCTGGAACGTGGGCGTCATCGCCGGCGCCCTGGCGGGAACGGCGCTGGGCAGCCCGGAGTCGATGGGGCTCGATGCCGCGTTTCCCGCCGGGTTGCTGGCGCTGCTGCTGCCGTCACTGACCGCCCCCGCCAAACCTCCGAGCGCCGAACCCGGTCCCGCGGAGGGTGGAGTCGAGACAGCCCGTGCTCATGAAGCCCGCGCGGCGGCTGCCCGGGCACGCTGGGTGGCGGGAGGCGCGGCACTCATCGCGCTCGCCACCACGCCCTTCCTTCCCGCGGGGGTTCCCGTGCTGCTCTCGCTGCTGGCGCTCGGGCTGGTGCTGCGATGACGCTGCTCCCCATCCTGGTTCTGGCCGCGGGCACCTATGCCTTCCGGCTCGCGGGCCCGCTGCTGAGCCAGCGCCTGCGGGTGTCCGCGCGGGTCCAGGGCCTGCTGTCCCTCTCCGCGGTCGCGCTGCTCACCGCGCTGGTGGCCACGGCGACGCTGACGTCGAACGGGGGCTTTTCGGGCTGGGCACGTCCGGCGGGAGTGCTCGCTGGCGCCGTGCTGGCGTGGCGGAAGCTGCCCTTCATCTTCGTGGTGGTGGGGGCCGCGGCTGTTACAGGTTTGTTGCGAATGGCGGATGTAGGTTGAATTCAGGTGAAATCACGCACTGCGGCTTGATGGGGGGAGATGTAGGTGGCAGTCTCCGCACTGTAGGTGGATTTTCCACGGACTCAGTGAGGACTTGCCATGACTGGAATCGATCGCTCTTCGTCTTCGAGAAGCTCCCAGCGCGAATCGCGGGTATCTGGAGGGGACTCCACCCGCGGCCTCCGGAACGAGGCGAACCGGCGGGAGGACGCGCGGCAGCCGGAGCAGAACCAGGCCAAGGGCTATTCGGTGAAGGACGGCTGGGATTCGCGGCCCGCCCATGCGGCGAAGCAGCTGCAGCCGGCGGCCGAAGCCCAGGCGGTGCTGGCGGAGGGTGAAGTTGCCGCCGCGACGGAGCCTGACGTCGACTGGGACTTCATCGCCGAGCAGGAGGGCCGGGCGGTGCAGGATGGCTATGTCCCGGACGCGACGGGCAGCAAGAGCGGCGTCACCGTGGGCACGGGCGTGGACCTGGGCGCGCGGGACATGGCCGACCTGGACCGGCTGGGGCTGTCGGACGCGCTGAAGACGAAGCTGGAGCCCTACCTGGGCAAGCAGGGCCAGGACGCCGCGGACTTCCTGGCGGAGAACCCGCTGAACCTGACGGCGGACGAGGTCAAGGAGCTGGACCGGGCCGTGAAGGGCGAGGCGCTGGACAACGTGGTCAATGAGTACAACACCGAGGTTGACCGCCTGAACGCCGCGGACGGTGGCAGCCGGCCGAGGTTCGCGGAGCTGCCGCGGGAGATGCAGACGGTGATTGCCTCCGTGGGCTTCCAGTACGGCTCGCTGAAGACGGCCACGCCCAACTTCTTCGCGCAGGTGACGGAGCAGCGGTGGGACGACGCGAAGGCCAACCTGGAGGACTTCGGTGACCGCTATCCGTCGCGCCGGGGCCGCGAGGCGGACTTGCTGGGCGAGGGCATCGCGACCTTGAGCTGAGCCGCCTGTTTCAAACGAGGCCCGGAGCGCGGCGGAGACGCCGAGGCTCCGGGTCTTTTCATGTCCGGTGGCATCACGTCGATGTCCGCCATGGACTGTCTGGGAATGAGAGGGAACCGGTCGTCGGGGAGAATGAATGTCAGACAGTCACGATTCGCTCTGTCCCCGCCGCAAGCCCAAGGCCTTCATTTTTTTGTAGAAGTGCCCCCGCTCCAAATCGAGCAGCCGCGCGGCTTCCGTCACGTTGTCGTGTGTATGGGAAAGCACGTACTGGATGATTTCCCGCTCCGCGTCCTCCACCTGCTCGCGAAACGTCCGGTCCGCGCGGGGCCGGAAGCCCACGGGCGCGGGAGGCGTTGGCACCACCGGGGCGGCGATGGCGGGCGCGGGCGTGCTGGACGCCAGGGCCACGGCCGCCTCCGAAGCAGGAGGGGGCGGGGGG
>NZ_JABXEP010000252.1:0-7366 GCF_013372605.1 Myxococcus sp. AM009 | reverse complement strand
CGCCTCGAAAGACTCCGCGACCTGGAACCACTCCTGCTTCTCCACCGACTTCGACATGCTCGCCAGCGTCCACGGCGGCGGCTCTCGCCTCAACGCCTCTCAGCACGTCGTTGGCCGGACGCTTACGTTGTAGCCGTCCTTGACGAACTGAAAGAGCTCTGCTGCTCCGTTGACTTCTCCTGTGTCACGCGGTGCCTCTCCGATTTGCCCGTAGTCAACCCGATGTGGCACAGGCGGCGCTGTTGCTGCGCGTGGCTGGGCAGTCCTGGAGGGACTAGGCTCGAACGTATCGACGTTGCGATTGTTGGTGCGAGTCGCTGCCTGCCTGGGTGGTGTCGGCGTTGCCGCTGCTGGTCGGTTTTGCGTGGGCGTAGGCGCCACCTGACGGCGCGCTGCCGTAAGGAGCTGTGCCATTGTCCGTATTCCGGAAATGGGCATGTCGGCCTCTTTTGAGGGGGTGTGGCCTTCATGGTAGGGCAATGAGAGTGTGGAAGGTATATTGGGGTTGGAGAGTGTTTGATCGGGGACGGATGGTTCGTCCGTGTGGAACGGCTGCGCTCGGCCGCGTGAGCACGGATAAGAGGGACTGCGCCCTGTAGGAAAGTGCGCGTTCGCCTGCGCTCGCGTGCCATTCAATGGGTGGGGGGGCCGGGTGTGTGATTCCCGGCATGCCTGCCCTCTCTCGTTGCGTGCCACTTCGGCCGTTCGGTTCCGAGCCCAAGAAATGGCCGCAGCATTTGGACTTGCCACCTTGCGAGTACTGCGGGGGGGCCGTGGCACACGCTCGCAAGGCGATGGGGCGAGCACCTGGGGAACCCCACTGAGCTGCGGGAGAACATCCTCGCGGGCCGCAAGTCGAAGGAGCACCCCTGGTACACGGGGCGCTGGTCCATCGCCGCCCACCACCTCATCTGCTCCGAGGCCATGGCGGAGGATGCTCCGTGGGCGCCACTCTGCCGGGACTTCGGGTATGACATCAACAGGCGAGAGAATGGCGTCATGCTGCCGATGGTCATGGCTGTCGCCTGCGAACTCCACGTGCCGATTCACAAAGGCCCCCACGCAGGGGGCTGGGCCTTCGACATGAACCTCGCGTACCCAGATGCCGTGAAGCGGCTGCTGGCGGGCGTTATCGAGAAGGCCGTGAGTGGCAGCTTCTGCCCGAAGCCCGAGGGGCTTACGGCCAAGATGGACCGAATAAGCCGCACGATTCTGGGGAAGGTGGCCAGCGGGAAGTGGACCCTCACGACGGATGGGTTGGACTACCTTCCTGGAGGGCAGGGGTGCGCGGGCTCGACGTCTATTCAGGACAAGCCACGTCGGCCGTGTCCTGCCGGCCGGAGGCATCGGACAATGCACCCATGCACTGGGACAGCACTCCAGCGGCGGGCGCTTCAGGTGGGAGAGTAGCCATGCAAGACGACTACTTCGTCCTCGAGCGCGCGCGTTCCCAGCAGCATCCCCTGCTGTCGTGGGACCAGGAGTGCCTTCCGTTTTTTCGGCCCAGTCCTGTGAAGGTTGCAGCACCCGTCAAGCTGAAGTTGGGCGAGCCGGTTCCGCCCCGGCCTGTCATGGTTGACTTCCACAGTCTTCCGGCGCCTGTCGTCTCCACGCGGCTGAAGGATTCCTTCGAGGCGGCGGCTCTGCCAGGAGTCCAACTCGTTCCCGCGGACGTGCAGGTGGGCGACTCCGTGTTGCGCTATTGGCTGGTCCACATGTGGCGACGGCTTCCCTGCATGGACAGAGAGCGCTCGCGCTTCGAGTTCGACGAGGACGGAGACCTCCTGCTGAGCCTCGACAAGCTGTTCCTCGATGAGTCCGTGCTCGGTGAGGTGCCGCTCGAAGAGCGACTGGCGTTTCGGCTCGCCGAGTCCGTGGTCCACGTCTTTCACCGGACGGTAGTTGAGCGGGTACTCGCCCTGTCACCGCCGCCGGAAGGGCTGCGCTTCATCCCCGTGGCGGAATGGGGCGACTCGTCGGGGTTCCGATGACGTGGCCCACCTGAGCGCAGCT
This sequence comes from Myxococcus sp. AM009, assembly GCF_013372605.1. Lineage (NCBI taxonomy): Bacteria > Pseudomonadati > Myxococcota > Myxococcia > Myxococcales > Myxococcaceae > Myxococcus > Myxococcus sp. AM009. The sequence continues at coordinate 5,353 of NZ_JABXEP010000252.1, read as the reverse complement.
CTCGACTCTGCGCCGGGATAGAGCGGCGCTGGCCCCTGGTCCGTGCGGCTGGCATTACGACGCCCGGTTGCGCCTTGGCCACCAGTGAGGTGGACTGCATTGAATATTACCCAGACGCGGGCGTCGGACGCGCCGTCGTTTGGCAATGCAGTGGGGGAGCGCATGTTCTTCAAGAAGAGGGAGGCTTCGCCGCAGCCCCAGGTGGTGACGCGCACCGGCCGACGGCCCGGGCAGAGCGCACGGGAGAAGCAGCAGGCCATCGCGGATGCCTCCCCGGTGAAGCCGTTCTTCACCCGCCTCTTCGACATCCACACCGATGAGCGGGCTTGGCGCCGCGGGGCGGACGGGGAGGAATTGGTGGGGGAGTTGCTGGAGCAGCTTCGCCCCCATGGCTGGCACGTCGAGCACGACGTGAGGGTAGGGCAGCGTGGCGCCAACCTGGACCACCTCGTCATCGGCCCGCCGGGTGTCTTCGTCCTCAACACGAAGGCGGTGCGCGGCAAGGTGTGGGTGGGCGGCCCCGTTGTCATGGTGGGCCACTACCGCACGGACTTCGTAGAGAACCTGGATGCCGAGGCCCAGCGCGTCCGGCGCTGTCTCACGGAGGCCACTGGCCGGAGCGCGCTCTGGGTGCAGGGCCTGCTCGTCTTCGTCCACCAGCAGCCCGTCGTGAAGCGTTCGCCTCGGTACGTGGCTGTCCTCCACCACTCCGAGTTGGTGCGCGGGCTGCTGGCCCAGCCTGCGAAGCTCAGCCCGAACGAGGTGGAAGAGCTCGTCCGGGCCGCTCGCCGCGAAGAGACCTGGATGGGGTGAGTAGGCCGCGGGGGAGGTGGCGCTACCATCCTCTGCGCATCGCTTCCCGCCGGGCCTCATCTCGTCGCGCGTCCTCGCGCTGCTGGCGGCGCCGCTCCTCCTGTCGTGCTTCCTCACGACGCGCATCCTCACGCTGCTGGCGGCGGCGCTCTTCCTGTTGCTGTGCCTCCTTGCCCCAGTGCACCTCGCGCCAGATGGCCGCCTCACCTTTCTCCGGCGTGCGTCGGCCAGGGGGCGGTGAACCGCTGCCACCTGCTTCCGAGCTCTCCTGCTGGCGTTGACGCTGCTCGTGCAGCGCGACGTTGGAGACGCACGTGCCGCTGACGCAGGTGTTGCCCAGGTAGCACGGCTGTTGGGGTCCGCAGGACTCTCCTTCGTCGTGGTAGCGAATCTGGCTTCCTGGGGCACCGCACTGGCCAGCCTGGCACGTCAACCCGGTGCAGCAGCCTCCGTCAGCCGTACACCGCGCTCCCGGGCCGGAGCACGTCGGTGCTGCCGCCAAGCCGGAGAGGGTGCACGTCCCGTTTCGGCAGGCGAGGCCGCCGCAGCAGGAGGTACCAGCGCCACAAGCGGCGTCCTGGCCCGCGCACGTGGGCTGGGCCATGCAGCGCCCCTGTTGCCACTGGTTGCCCGAGTCCTTGCCCGCGCAGACGTAGCCAGGGCAGCAGTTCTCCTGTGAGAAGCAACCTCCGCCACCGCGCATGCAGAAGTTCGGCGGCTTCTTCATGCCTCGGCAGACGCCCTCCACGCAGGCGTTTCCGGAAGAGCAGCAGTCCGCGCTCGACGCACAGGGGCCGTCGCTGTTGCTGCATGTGGGGCCGTTGGCGCGGCCTTGAAGTGAAGTGAGGAGCAGGGCAGCAACGAGGGGGAGGAGGTAGCGGGGCATGGCCGGGCGCCTCGCAAGCTGAGTGCCCGCTCACGACAGAGGGCGGCCCCTGGATGGGGGTGTCCACCTGCTGGGACGGGCGTACCGGTTCCCGGCCTGGCGCGGGGCCGCCGCCTCACGCGGGGAGGAGGGCCGGACGGCGTCCACGCATGCCGTGACGATGCGGCCGCATGGAGCTTTCCCCCGAGGCCGCGGTTGTCATGTTCGCGGTCAGCAACATCGCCGGCCCGTTGCTCACCCAGTTGCTGTCTCGCCGGAGCACCAAGGCGGAGGCGGCCGTTGAGCAGGTGCCCGTCCTGCAGCAGCGCCTGAATGCGCTCGAAGAGCAGGAGTCCGCCTCCAGCCAGGTGCCCCTCCTGGTCCAGCGGATGGAGATGGTGGTGGAGGGGGTGAATGAAATCAAGACGGAGCTGCGCGTCGTGCGGGAGCACGATTCGCTGCTCCGACTCATGGAGCAGCGCGTGCGCGCGCTGGAGGTATGGCGCGCGGAGGTCGTCCCCAAGCTCGACCGCTCCGTCAGCGAGACGCACCTGCTGATGGGCGAGCGCAACGCGCGCCAGCTCCAGCACACGGCCAACCTCGTGGACCCGCAGAAGGTGGCGAGGCCCACGCCGTGAGCCTCCGCCCCCCGGGCGCGCGCGCCGCCACGTCCGTGGTGGTGGCGCAGCACGGTCCCCTTTCACTCGCAGCACCCCAGGAGTCGTACATGACCGAGTCCACCTCGCAGTCCAGCGCCCCCGTCCGCGAGCACATCATGCAGTTCTTCGCCTACGGCCACTTGCCGCCCAAGCTCCAGGCGGTGAGCGCGCCTTTCGGCGACTTGGCGGAGAGGCTCCACGCGGAGGTGCCCCGCAACCCCGAGCGCACCGAAGCGCTGCGCAAGCTGCTGGAAGCCAAGGACGCTGCGGTTCGCGCACTCTTGGCCAAGGACCAGTCGGCGTCGGAGCGTCCGCCCCAGCCGACTCCGGAGCACGTCTGGGACGCCTTCGCGAACCGATGGACGCTGCCGGTCGCGAAGGGGCCCGCCATCAGTCACTCGACCGTCGGTGCGTAGCCCACGTCGGCCTGGCTTTCTGCACCACCCCCAACTCTGGAGTCCTCCATGGCCACCTCTCAGCGAGCCCGATTTCTCGCACTCGTCCTCCAGCAGATGAACAGCCCCTACCGCTGGAATGGGAAGGGCGAGACGGATGTCACCACCGGCCAGCGCGTCTTCGATTGCAGCGGCCTCGTCACCTGGGCCCTGCGCGAGGTGGGCGGCCCGGACTGGCGGGCCACGCACAACACGGACCTGCTGTGGACGGACTGCGCCAAGGTGCCGGCCGCGTCCGAGCTGCTGCCTGGTGACCTGGTCCTGTACCACTCGCTGGGCAAGCCTGCCGACCCCGAGCACGTCATGGTGTACGTCGGCGCCGGCGTGGTGGTGGGCGCCTCCGGTGGCGGCCCCAGCACGCGCACGCTCGCCGACGCGGCCAAGGCCGATGCCCGCGTGAAGACGTTCGCCCACCTCGATTACCGCGCGCGCCGCATGCCCGGCTTCCGTCGGCTGCCCGTCGCCTCGTGAGTCCCCGCCCGGCGCCTCGGCGCTGGGCATCCCCCGCAGTCAGGAGTATCCGCATGATGACGAAGCTGAAGCTGCTCGCCGTCGCCACCGTGGCGATGGTGCTTTCCGGGCCCGCCGTCGCGCTGGCCCAGACGGTGGGCGCCATGTCCGCCCCCATCCTCGCCGCTCCCTCCGTGGTGCTGGCCGCCACCGCCGACACGGGCGAGCCTGCCGTGTCCGCCTCCATCCTCTCCGCCATCGGCACGGCGCTGCTCGGCGTGCTGGCCAGCCCGGACGCGCTGAGCGTCATCTTCTCCGGGGTGGTGCTTGGCGGCGCGTGGCTCGCGCGCCGCCTCTGGAAGGACAAGGCCGAGGCTCGCCTCCGCGCCTTCGCCCAGGGCGTGGAGCACGCCTACTTCGCCGTGGAGTCCTTCGCCGCGAAGACGGCCAACACGGTGGACGACAAGCTGGCGCTCGCGCTGAAGCTGCTCAACGAGCAGATGGCCCGGCACGGCTACGCGCTCACCGTCCAGGAGGCGGAGGACGCCAAGCTGCGCATCGAGGCGATGCACGGCGCGAGCAAGGCCGCGGCGAAGCAGGCCGTGCAGACGGCCGCGCAGCTCGCCGCCCAGGGCATCGCCACCGCGCTCCCGACGGTGCCGGCGCTGACGACGCTCCCTCAGACGCCCCGCGGCTAGCCGTGTCCGCGGGGCTGGACGGGGTGCTGTCTCGCGTCCCCGTCCGTACCGGCTACCTGGAGGCACAGGCCGGCGTGTCCAGCCTCTCCGGCGCCTACGCGCGCGGCGAGCTGGGCGCGCGGCTGACGCAGCACCTGGGCGTGTTTGGATTCGCCGAGGCGAACCAGCGCGAGCGGATGGCCGGCGTCGGCGCTCGTTACACGTTCGGCTGGTGAAGTGAGGCGGCCCGCTCCGGGGTGTTGGGGCGGGCCCTTCCGTGATGCCACTACAGCTTTGCGTCGCAGTAGCCCGCTCTGCACGTGCCCTTGTGGAGTGGAAACGGAGGGGCCGTGAGATGGTGTTTCGAGCATGGCGCTCCATTAGGGAGCTGCACAGCCCGCCTCTGGATTGCTCCCGTTGCGCTAGCGCAATCGACTACGCAGAGCTCCTGGTCGAGTGAGTTGGGGTCAACCCTGGGAACACCGCCTCCGCAGGCTCGCGTGGCGGCATCGCGCCACTCCTTCCGGATTGGCGGGCCTTGTGCGGGGGCGGGCGAGGCGACGGCGAGGACAAGACTGGCGAGGATAAATCGGCGCTTGTGCATGGGATTGAGGTTATCCCGCCGGCTGGCCACCGCATAGGCATCGCATCCGCGCCGCCGGCTCGCGCCAGGGGATGAGGGTGCTGCGCCCACCTGCGCATCAAGGGCGCCCTCGTGTGGTGGGAGGCCCGGGGCGGCATGGGCGACTGCGGGGCCAACTACGCGCCCACTACGAGGTGGTACTCCACGCCGCCGGGCCGAAGCGCCGTCCACTGGTGGGCAATCGCATGGGGGGCCGTCCTCGCGGGCCATGCACCGGTGCCGCCGCAGCAGCGCAGCCACCCCACCGAAAAGCCCGTCTCCCTGCTGGGCCTGTTGATGGAGCGCTCGTGCCCGGAGGGCGGCCTGGTGCTGGAACCGGCGCCACCCTCGTCGCTGCGCAGCAACTCGGACGCCGCGCCGTGGGCGTCGAACTCGAGGATCGCTACTGCGAGGCAGCGGCACGCCGACTGGAGCAGGCCTCGCGAGAGGGTGACCACGATGCAGCCTGAGTCCGTTGAGCGACTGCACGGGCCCGGCGCAACCATCGTGGCGCCGGGCCTTGCAACTCCTGGATGGTCAGCGCGGCGGCTGCTTGGTGTTCCGCGCGTGCGTGGGCGTAGCGCGTCCTTGCCTCTGGACTCCCGTCCAGCCCCGCGACTGCCGCCTGAAGCTCTGCCTCCGCCGCCCCGAGGCGCTGCGCGAGCGCCACCCTCTGGTTCCTGGTCTGAAGTTACCCCGGTTTCGTGGAGTCCCACCCGCTGTGCGAAAAGGGTCCCACGATGCCGAAGTCACGCCCCCCATACCCGCCGGAGTTCCGTGAGCGGGTCGTCGAGTTGATGAAGGCCGGCCGG
>NZ_JABXEP010000251.1:0-7552 GCF_013372605.1 Myxococcus sp. AM009 | reverse complement strand
CGGCTGAGCGGCTTCATGGCCTTCGCGGGCGGCGCGGGCTTCATGGCGCTGGGTGGGCTGTTGTTCGCGCTGTTCCCGACGGCGCTGGCCAGGCTGGCGGGCGCGCCCGAGGACGTGCTGCCGCTGGTGGTGCCGCTGCTGATGGTGAGCGCCGTCTTCCAGGTGTTCGACGGCGTGCAGGGCGTGGGGGCGGGCGTGCTGCGCGGCGCGGGCGACACGCGCTTCACGTTCCTGGCCAACATGGTGGGGCACTACGCCATTGGCCTGCCGCTGACGCTGCTGCTGGGCTTCAAGCTGGGCCTGGGCGTGGTGGGCATCTGGTGGGGCCTGTGCGCGGGCCTCGTCACCGTGGCGGTGGCGCTGCTGTGGCGCTTCAACCGGATGAGCGCGGGCGCGCTACGTCCAGTTGAAGCGTAGCGGCGCGCGGCGCGGCTACCAGGGCAGGTACTGCTGAATCATCTGCCGCCACACGGGCCAGTCGTGCGTGCCGCCCTGCCACACGGCCAGGTGGTTGCCGATGTCCTTCTTCCACAGCAGGTTGGAGAGGTGCTCGTTGGAGGGGCGGCAGAAGTCGTGCTCGCCCACCGCCAGCACCAGCTCCACGCGCTGGAGGGCGGAGAGCCGCGCGGGGTCCGTGAGGTTCGGCAGCCACTCCGTGCATGAGTGGAAGTAGACGTCCGAGTCGTGGTGGCCGTCGAGGAACTCGTCCGTCTCGAACTTGCCGCCCATGGACAGCAGGCGCCGGAAGACGTGCGGGTGCCGCAGTCCAATGTTGTACGCGTGAAAGCCGCCGAAGCTGCATCCGGCCAGGGTGAGGCGCCCGCCGGTGCCGCGGCTCTTGAGCAGGGGCACCACCTCGTGGAGGAGGTAGTCCTCCCACTGCTGATGGCGGACGACGCGCTCACGCGGGGGGATGGCGGTGTTGAACCAGGACTCCTCGTCGACGGAGTCCGGGCACACCACGAGGTACCGGCCGGACTGGACGCGGTCGGCGATGGCGCCGATGAGGCCGAAGTCCTCGGCCTGGAAGAAGCGGCCCTTGCTCGTCGGCAGCAGGAGCACGGGCTCACCCGAGTGGCCGAAGATGAGCAACTCCATGTCGCGGTGCAGTCGCTCGCTGTACCAGCGGTGGTATTCGCGGTTCATGGCGCGCAACTTAATCGCAAGGCGTCAAAGGCCGCGACTGGCGTGCAAGGGCTGCTCGCCGGACTGCCGGGAGTGAACACCCGGGCGGATGTCTGACTTTGCCGAGTCGGAGGCTACCCGCCTGGGCGTTCGTTGCGGCTCCCACGGCTGGCGTGGCCTGTGGGGCCGGAAGCCTGCCCGCATTCCTCGCGCCCGGGCATACCACCGTGGGGGGAGCGCGCGCTCCGGCCGTTCGTAGGACAAGGCACCTTGTGCCGGTCACCCGACGGAAACCAGAAGTTGGACGGGTTTGCGTTGGAGCCGCTTCGGTTGGAACGCTTGGCGCGGATTCTCTTCTCCGTTCTCTGTGACGCGGACTTCCTGGACACGGAGGCCTTCTTCGATACGAGCCGGACCACGGCGCGCGTGGTGCCTGTGACGCTGCCCCAGTTCTTGGAGCGCCTGCGCGCGCACCTGGAAGAGAAACAGGGCGGAGCGCCGGATACAGTGGTGAGCCGAGTTCGCCGTGAGGTGCTGTGGTCACCTCCAGCGGCTCATTCACCATGGCCCGCATTTCTCCCAGGGCCCGTGGCCTCGTTGCCAACCCGACCTTCATCTCGGGCAACGCTCAGGATGGGAGCCACAGTGCGTCAGGCCAAGCCTGGACCGAGAGGAAGGAGGAGACACGTCGACCAGAAACTCGGAGAGGGAGCCCAGCGGGTGAACCTCGCCCAGAAGCTTCGCGGGCACTACGGGTACTACGGCATCACCGGGAACTTCGTAGCGCTCGCGCGGTTTCGCAAGACGGTGGTCTACGCATGGAGGCGGTGGCTTGCACGCCGCTCCCAGAGAGGGACCATCCCGTGGACGCGATTCAATCAACTGCTTCAGTTCCATTCGCTGCCGCGCGCCCGTGTCACGCACTCCATCTACGCCACGTAGCGAATCCCTTCTCCGAAGGGCCGGATGTGGGAATTCTGCACGTCCGGATCTGTGGGGGGCCAGGGAGGGCAACTTCCCCGGTCTACCCGACCCCATTGCAACGAGGGAAGGAGTGAGGTCAGCAGTGACCGCACTTAGGTCTGAATGGCATGATAAGCAGGTATTGATGGTCTGTCCGATTCCAGTGGTAAGGATATATTTGTCCGCGAGTATATATCAAATCAAAGACGCTGTGTGTCATTGGTTTTGGCCTGGACTGCAGTAATTTCATTTCATAAATCCCAGGCGGCTCACATAGGTTGAAAGTGCATCACATCCAAAGGATTGCAAGAAATGCCCTGGTTCGAGCGGATGTTTCGAGGTGCGCTGGGTTTGCTGATGGGTTCGACGCTGGTGGTGCCGCTTTCCGTCGCAGCCGGACCGGTCGATGCTGAATTGAGGCGGGTCAAGGACGCAGCGCCAGTGGCCCTGGCGGACCCCATGGAGAAAAAGGACGCCGCGTCCAAGGCCCTTCAGGTGCGGCGGTGGAACCCCCGTGCCGGACTGTCACAGTTGGCGGGGAACAGCACACCGGACACGGCGCAGTACCTCGACCTGAACACGCAGTGGAGCGACACTCTGGACGTGCAGGACGAGGAGGACTGGTACTACGTCCACGTGCCGAGCGGCGGCAAGGTCACGGCCTTCCTCAACACGGTCAACGATGCCAGCCTGGACTATGACCTCTACGCTTTCAGCTACGACGCTACGACGTTCGCACTGACGCTGGAGGCGCAGTCCCTCTTCGGCCCCGCGCACTATGAACAAACGAGCGTCACGGGTGCTGCGGGCTCATACTTCTTCTTCATGGTCCATGCCTATCAAGGGGCCGACCCGGTCAACCCATACACGCTGGTCGTGCTGCACTCGGCCACCCCCGACGTCGCAGAGCCAGATGACAACCCCTGGCAGGCGCAGAGCGCCAATTCCGGCCTCAATGCCACCCGGACGCTGGATAATGGCTTCGATGAGGACTGGGTCGTCTTCAACGTCGGGCTCCAGAACAACTACAAGTTCTCGCTGAGCACCGCCGCCGCGGCCACCTACCAACTCCAGATCTTCTCCAACCCCGGAGGGGCCCCCGCCGCCACCGTGAACAAGAACGCCTCGGCCACCTATAGCCTGCCGCCGGGGACTTGGTACGTGCGCGTCCTGTCGCTCGACGTGGTGGAACCGGCCACGCCCTACACCTTGCGAGTGGGCGTCGCACCGGCCTCCATCGTCCTCGACCGGGTCGACACCGAGAACGGCTACAGCGGCTACCACAACTTCGGGTTTGGCCTCGCCTGGCGCGTTCGCTACTTCGCGACCTTCGTGGGCTCGCTCACGGACATTTACGGCCAGCCCGTCGCCAACGCCCCCGTGGACATCACGGTCTTCACTCCCAGCACCTATCAGGCGCAGACAGATGTGAGCGGAGCGTCCGACGCGAACGGCCAGTTCACCATCACCACGAACGTGCCGCATGCGTGGGGCCGCGAGTCGCGCAAGGTCTACTTGTTCAGGGAGTATTACGACCGTGCGTCGTTCACCATCACGTCCGGCACCACGTCACTGAGCCGGGCCGTCTATCACTACGCGCACAGCGTCTACGAGCCCTGAGCCACGGGCTGGCTGCAGCTGGGTCCGCATCGTGGCTGGAACACGATGCGGACCCAGTTGCACATTCAATATTACGTTCCACAGACGGCAATCCGCTGAATCCAAAGCGCGGCCAGTCGCCCCTGTTGATGGTCCATCCGCTTCCGGTTTAGCGGCCGCTCCCGAGGGAAGCTTCGCGCCTGCGTCGTTCACGCTCGCGATGTTGCTGGCGTGAACGGGCGGTCACCTCCGCGATGAGGAGGATGCGCTCCTCCAATTGCTCCAGCGTCACGCCCCGGCTCATCATCGCATGGGACAGCAGCAGTGGGGCGCAGCGGGTCAACGCCAGCACCAGCGCGAGCCGCCCCGTCGCCTGCTGTTAGCCTGGCTCGCCTGTCTTCTGCCGCATCGAGAATTCCAGCAGGCGCGAGAGGGCCAGGGCAATCACCTTGGCGTACACGAACGAGAGCACAGCGCCAGGCCGAGTGGCGCGCAGCGCCGACCGTCCCACACCGAAGGCCGCTGGCCGTGCCTGGCTGGTGGAGGGGGCCCAGTCAGCCGCCAGTCGCCGTGGCAATTGGCAGGTGGAGTCGGCCACCTGCATGTTGGAGAATTCTTCCAGCAATGCCCCCAGCTCATTGAAGGACTTGCCCTCGCCGACTGCCTCTCGCACGGCCTGGGCGGCCCGGTCGGCCACTTCCGAAGAAGGCGCTGGGCGACAGTTTCTGTCCGGTGAGCGCGATGTAATTGGCGAAGGCCGTTGTCTGTGTGCCGGGCAGCGGCGTCACCGCGGCCACCGTGGACTCCACCAACGCCACCAGGTCCACCTGCGCTGGCGCTGCAACGCGCCCAACCGCCGCGCCGCCTCCAGGATGCCCTCGGCCGACACCAGCGCTCGCAGTCCCTCCGCCACCTGCGTCCTCGGCGTATTCTTCTTCATGCCGGAAGAATGTTCCTGGCCACCCTGTTTCGGCGGACCTGCCTGCCGGGCTGCACTCAGGTCCTTGATTCTGCTCCGCTTTCTCCATCCCGTTGAACGGACGCGGATGGACTCAGATGAGGGGATCCCTCAGGCCCTACCTGGGCGGCATGCTCGTTCGCCGGCTGGGCGGGGCGTGGGTTCCGCGACGGAAGATGGAGGAGTCTCAGGTGCGTGTCGGCGAGCGCGTCTGGTTGCCCTTCTTGCGCGCCCGTCGGTACATGCAGTCCCGCCAGTCGCTGCTGGACTACTCGCTCGCCCAGTTCTTCCATGAGGCGGAGCGGTACCGTTCCTGAGCCGTGGGCGTTCAACCGGGCGACACCCCTCAACGCCGGAGGTGCGCGGCTCCCGCTTCAATAAGCCCTATCCCCATGATTTCCCGACATGGTTCACTGCGAGTCATGTCGCGACTTCACCGTCTCGCCGTCGTCATCCTCCTGGCGTGTCCCCTCCTCGGCGCGGCGCCCGGAGACACTCGGCCCGTGACTCCCAAGAAAGGTGCTCCCATGACATCGGCTCACACCTGGCGCTTCGAGCTCTACCATCAGGTCAACCGCGGCGACCCCAACGCGGGGAACGACGTCCACGTCGGCTCGGACGGGAAGCGCTACGGCATGGGGCGCGAGGACTACCGGCCCTTCGTCGAACGGTGCGAGCTCATCCCGCCCGAGGGCTTCGAGCCACTGTCCGCCGAGCTCGGCTTCCTCCCGTACTTCGGCGAGCAGAAGCCCGCGACGACGCTGGGCGCATACTTCAAGGCGCAGTCCATTCGCGGGAGCACGCTCCAGAAGCTGCTGCCCAGAGACCTCGAGGGGATGCTCCGCACCCCCAAAGACGACCGGCAGTACTTCTCCACACGCGTCGAGCCGACGTCACAGGCCAGGCGCCTCGTCGTCATCTGGAACCCCGAGGGACAGTGGTACGTCGATGAGGTCTTCTACCGCATCGAGGGCCTCGGCGGCTGGCAGCGGGGGGCGTGCGCCGACGTGGTCGAAGGCACGTTCAGCGATTTCCTCCAATACTCGCCGCTGCTCGCGCCGCGGCTGAGCGAAGGTTTCTCGCAGTTGGAGCATCCGGAGCGGCGCCAGCAGCGGTTCTCCAAGGACGCGCTCGTGCTCAGGCTTCAGAAGACGCCCGGCATGCCCAACACGCGGAGCTTCTGGCTCGAGGTCTTCGCGGATGGCCGCTTCAAGCGCAACGGCCCGCTCCTCTCCGAGGTGAACGCGGACGACGCCCATCGGCTCACGACGCTGCTCATCGCGGCGAGCCGACTGAGCGAACTCAAGGAGGGCCGAAGCGCACCGCCTCCCCCCGCACATGACGGGCAGGAGACGACGCTCGAGTTCACCGTGAACGGCCGACGCACGCGCCTGACGTTGGGCAACGACACCCCGCCCTTCATGCTCCGCTTCATGAAGCAGGTGGCCACCGCCTACGGCCTCGAACTGTGAGCGCGCGGCCCCCGGGCGCCCCACGGCTGGAGGAACACCTCCGTCTCCTCCAGAATCCGCGGCAGTGACGCGGTGAGCTCGTGGCCGTCCTCCACCTCCACCAGCCGGACGTGGCGCTTGCCCTCCGCCCACTGGCGCGAGTTGCGGACGTCACAGGTGTCATCCTGGCGGCCGTGGATGATGAGCGTCGGCACGCGCACGTCGGGCCAGCCCTCCGTGCGGGCATCCACGGCCTCCGCGTCCGCGATGAAGCCCGAATGGATGCGCGCCTTCTGCTGCGTGACGAAGTCGTCCGTCTCAATCCAGCCAGACGTCTGCCAATGCCGCCACGCCGCGTCCCCCATCCTCCGGCGCAGCTGCGGGACGAAGCGGAAGGCGGGCGCCAGCAGCACCAGCGCACACACGCGGGCGTCCTGCTCCGCCACCCGGGCCGCCGTGAGACCTCCCAGGCTGGAGCCGATGAGCACCACGCGCTCCTCGGGCCCGCCCATGGCGGCCAGCACCGTGTCCAGCATGGCGCTCAGGCGGAGCTGCTCCAGGGAGGGGACGCGGAGGTTCAGCCGCTCCACCGGGATGCCCTGGTCCGCGTAGTGCCGGGCCACGGCCACACCCTTCTTCGAATCCGGACCCGAGGCGAAGCCGTGCAGGTACAGCCAACGAGGACCCACGGCGGAGGAAGCTGTCGTCGAAGCGCTCATGACGGGCCCACTCTAACGGGCGCGCGCGGCGCTGGCTTCAGATGCGCAACACCGGCCCGGCAATCACCGACTGCATGAGCTTGGCGCATTGGTTGAGCGCGCTGGACGTCAGCTTCACGTCGCAGAACTGGAAGCCCGTGGAGACGGACACGCCCCAGCGGTCGCTGAACCAGCCGTCCACGCCCACCCGGAAGGCCATGCTCGTGGTGTCGATGTTCGTCCGCAGCCACGTGCCCACGTCGTCCGGCGTGAAGGTGCTCCCCCAGCTCTTCGACAGCCGCGCGCCCACCCACGGGGTGATGGGCTTGTCCTGGAAGAAGCGCAGCCGCGCCTCGATGCCCACCGCCCGGTAGTCGAGCTGCGCGCGCTCCAACTGTCCCGACCGCATCGCGTCCGGGAACTGCTGGCCCCACGTCTCGGAGATCTCCGCCAGCAGGCCCACCGACAGCCCGGGTGGGGTCTCCAGGCCCAGGTAGCCGTGCAGCGCCGGGCCCCTCGTGCGGAAGTCGCTCAGATGGTCCAGGGTGATGCCGGCGCCCAGCGATGCATAGCCATTCCAGCCTGCCGCCACCGCGTCCGTTCCCACACACAGCACGCCCACCACCGCCACCCACATCGACTGCTTTCTCATGCGTTGCAGTCTATGCCTGGAGGTCGCCGTGGGGGACTCCGAGTGCCGCCCCTCGGACAGTTCAGCTACTTCCGCCCTGTCGGAGGGAGGGCGGAAGTAGCTGAAC
>NZ_JABXEP010000250.1:0-7569 GCF_013372605.1 Myxococcus sp. AM009 | reverse complement strand
GGGTTGGGCGGTGGCGGGAGGGTTCTGCCGGGCACCGCACGCACTGAGGAGGGCCACAGCGGCCACGGCCGCTGCACGGAGCAGGTTGGGCATGGCGCGCAGTGTGTCCCATGCCGAGCGGGCAAGGTAGCGCGCAACAGGCAGGTGTGGCCTTGCTGTCATCTCCACTTCGCGGTGGAGTGCGTCACCGTGTCCGAGATTGTGCCTGCCTCCCCGCCCCCTGACTCACCCGCCATGACGCCGAAGCGACCAGCGGAGCACCTGCTCCGCGTCGTCGGCACGCCCCCCGGACGGGTGGTGGGATTCCTGACGCGCTTCGTCTGGGCCTTCGTGACGTGGCTGTCCCCAGAGTCGCGTGACGCGCTCGCTCGCTTCGTGGGCAACCTCGCGTACAGGTTGGGTATCCGTCGTCGCGTGGCGCTGGAAAACCTGGCCATGGCGCTGCCGGAGAAGAGTGACGCGGAGCGGCGCGAGATTGCGCGCGGCGCCTACATCAACATGTCGCGCGTGGTGCTGGAGTCGCTGCCGTCCGGCGACCGGCTGCCGCGGGACTGGGCCGAGCAGGGCGTGGAAGGCGAAGCGGCCTGGCAGGCGCTGAAGGCGCATGTGGCCACGGGCCAGGGCGCGCTGCTGGTGACGGCGCACTTTGGCAACTGGGAGCTGCTGGGAGACATGGTCACCCGCCACGGCATCCCGATTGCCGGCCTGGTGCGTCCGCTGAAGGGCGCGCTCAACACGCGCATCGCGGAGAACCGCGTGCGCATGGGCGCCGGCCTCATCTACCCGCGGGGCGCCATCCAGGAGGTCATCAAAGCCGTGAAGCGCGGCGAGTCGCCCTTCATGTTGCTGGACCAGGCCCTGCCAGCGAAGGCGGCCGCCTTCGTGCCCTTCTTCGGCAAGCTGGCCTCCACTACGCCGGCCATGGCGGTGGCGGCGGCGCGCACGAAGGCCCCCGTGTTCGTGGTGATGAGCGTGCGCAACGGCCGGGGCGGCGCCCGCTTCCGCCTGGCGGTAGAAGGCCCCATCCTCCCGCCCGCGCCGGGTGAGTGCGCCGACCCGATGACGGAGCACACCGCGCGCGTCACGGCCGCGCTGGAGCGCTGCATCCGCAAGTACCCGGACCAGTGGATGTGGCTGCACCGCCGCTGGAAGGTGCAGCCTCCACCGGAGGCCGCCCTGCATGCGGGGACTACGCCACCACCACCCGCTTCAGATGCGCCCCCAGCTGGGTGACGACCTCGTAGTGAATCGTCTGGGCCCAGCCGGCCAGTGACTCGGCGGGCACGGACTCCTCGCCGTCGCGGCCCAGCAGCGTGGCCGTCACCGCGCGCTCGTCGGACGTGGCGCGCGTCACGTCCACGATGAGGTGATTCATCATCACCCGTCCCAGCACCGGACACCGGCGGCCCTTCACCAGCACGTGCGCCTTGCCCGACGCCAGGCGCGGGTAGCCGTCGTAGTACCCCACCGGCAGCACCGCGATGCGCGTGGGCTCCGGGCACCGGTACGTGCAGCCGTAGCCCACGTAGCTGCCCGCGGGCAGCCACTTCATCACCTGGCTGCGGCACCGCCACGCCAGCACCGGCTTGAGCACCGGCACCTCGCCCAGCACCAGCCGCGCTGACAGCCGCGTCTCCGGCGACGGCCATAGGCCGTAGAGCGAAATCCCCACGCGCAGCGCCTCATAGCGGGCGCGAGGCAGCACCAGCGTCGCGGCGCTCGCGGCGATGTGCCGTTGCAGCGGCCGGGCCGGCGCCAGCTGCTCGGAGAGGAACGCCAGCCCCCTCTCGAAGGCCTCCACCTGCGCCAGCGCGTAGCCCTGCTCCGTCACGTCCTCCGTGTTGGCGAAGTGGCTGAGCGCGCCCACCACCTCCAGCACGTCACGGGACTCCGTGAGGAAGCGAGCCTCCGTGGGCAAGCCGTCCAGCGTGAAGCCCTCGCGCCCCAGGCCGGTGTCGATGTGGACGTGGACCCGCAGGGGGCGCTCCAGCTTCGCCGCGCGCAGCACCGCCGCCGCGTCCGCCCAGCCACGGTCCGCCACCACCGCGTCCACACCCGCGCGCGCCAGCACCACCGCCTCGTCCGGCGCCACCGCGCCCAGGACGAGCACCTGCCGCGGCGCCAGCCCCCGCGCCCGCTCGTACTCCCTCACCTTCAGCGCGTCCTGCGGGGCGATGACATAGAGGACGTCCACCTCGCCGTGGACCAGGGGCAACACCTGCGCGAGCCCGTGCCCATACGCGTTGCCCTTGAGCACCACCCCCAGCGCGCGCGGCGCCGCCCCCTGCCCCTCCAGGGCCCGGAACACGGCGACGTTGTGCCGCAGGGCGGACGCACTCAACTCCAGCCACGAGGAATGGACCGCGTCCCCTGGGCCACTGCCGATTGACTCCACATTCACCTCCACCACGCGCCCAGCCATACCAGCAATGCGCGGGCCATGCGCCAGGCGTGGCCGGGACACCACACCTGCCCAGGCCCCCACATATTCCCGCCGCGCGAGCGTCCTGGAGGCCTGACGCCCCACAGAGGGTTTCCGGATGGATGCAAAGCGCATTAAAGGGAGGGCGGATGCGAACGCTCTTCATTGGAGACGTGCACGGGTGCGCGGAGGAACTGGACGCGCTGCTGGCGCAGTGCGCCTGGCAGCCAGGCGACCGCGTGGTGCTGGTGGGGGACCTGGTGGCGAAGGGCCCGGACTCCGCCGGCGTGGTGCGCCGTGCGCGGGAGCAGGGCTTCCTGGCGGTGCGGGGCAACCATGACGCCCACGTGCTGCGCTGGCACGCGGGCCGGGGGCCGCGCGGCAAGAAGCTGAAGCCCGAGCATCAGCAGGTGCTGGACACCCTGACGCCCGAGGACTGGGCGTGGCTGGAGGCCCAGCCGCTGTACCGCCTCTTCCCCGAGCTGAACGTGGTCGCCGTGCATGGCGGGCTGGTGCCCGGCGTGCCGCTGGAGGCGCAGAAAGAAGACGAGCTGCTCAACCTGCGCAGCATCCTGCCGGATGGGACGCCGTCGAAGCGCGTGGACGCGGGCGCGCCGTGGGCCAGCCTGTGGCAGGGGCCGGAGCTGGTCATCTTCGGCCACGACGCCATGCGGGGCGTCCAGCGGCACCCGTATGCGGTGGGGCTGGACTCCGGCTGCGTGTACGGAGGCAAGCTCTCCGCCTATGTGCTGCCGGAGGGCCGCCTCGTGTCCGTCCTGGCCAGGCGCGCCTACGTGGACGTGGACGCCTCCTAGAGAAGGAAGCGCCCACGCGCCTCGTCACGCCGCCGGGGGACGCACCACCAGCACGGGCCTGTCCGTGCGCAGCAGCAGGGACTGCGTCACCGAGCCCAGCACGGCGCGCTTCCAACCCGACCGCCCATGCGTGCCCATGACGATGGCGCTCGCGCCCAGCCGCTCGGCCGCCTGCGCCAGCGTGGCCACCACGTCCTTGCCGCCAGGGATGACCTCCAGCCGCACGTTCCTGTCCCGCGCGCCCTTGGGGACGAGCGCGGAGAGCTGCTCGCGCAGCTGGGCCTCCTCTTCGAGAGACGGCTTCGACTCGGTGGCGTGCACCAGGTGCACGGTGCCGCCCGGCGGCGTCAGCGCGCAGGCATGCGCCACCGCGCGGTTGCCCGTCTCCGAGAAGTCCGTGGCCACCATCACCTCGCGGTACTCCGGCAGCGGCGTGTCCGTGCCCACCGTCATCGCCTGCGCGGGCACGCACACCACGGACATCCGCGCCAGCCGCAGCGCGTGGCGCGACACGCTCCACAGCCGCCCCAGCGCGCGCCGGTGGTGCGTGCCCACCACCAGCAGGTCCGCGTGCTCCTGCTCAGCCAGGTCCACCAGGTGGTCGGCGATGCGTCCCACGCCCACCTCCACGCGAGCGCGCACGGGCGCTCCGTCCTGGGCCAGCGGGGCCAGGAGCTCCGCGCTCTCCTTCTCCAGCGCCCGCTGCAGCTCGGGCGGGGCCTCACCGTAGGCCATGGCCTGCCGCAGCCCCAGGCGGCGGGCCTCCTCCTCCGGCCAGTAGACGCGCCCGCCCACCACGTCCACCTGGCCGCCCTTGCGCAGCGTCAGCACCCAGTCACGCGCGGCCTCGAAGGGCAGGGAGCGGTCCACGCCCAGGAGCACCTTCAGGGGCCGCTCTCCCCGGGTCCACGCCTCCAGCGGCGCCGGGTCCCGCATGGCGAGCAGCGGCACCGTCAGCGACTGCGCCAGGCGGTCCACCGTGCCGCCCTCGCCCCCGAAGGGTGATTCGTCCACGCCCCGTGACGCCACCACCAGCGAGGCGCGCTGCTCCTGACAGAACGCCTCCAGCATCACCGCCGGCTCGCCGGTGAGGAGCACGGGCTCCACCTTCGCCCCCAGCTTCTCCAGGCGCTTCGTCTCGTCGCTCAGCACCGCCTCGGCGGAGCCCAGCAGGGCCTTGCCGAAGGCGCGCACGGAGTCGGGGTTGAGGACATGGACCAGCCACAGGGACGTGCCGGCCTTGCGGGCCAGCTCCGCGGCCAGCGTGGAGGCCCGCCGGGAGGCGTCTGAGAAGTTGGTGGCGCAGACAATGGACATGGCAGCTCCAGGTTCGAGTGAGGCGTGGAGTGGAGTGGAAATCAACGCGCGCGGAGCACCTGCTCGGCGCGCACCTCGTTCACCAGGGGCTCGCCACGCTCGAAGGCCTGGATGCTCGCCAGCGTCGTCTCGGCGATGTTGGCGAGCGCCTCGTGGGTGAGGAAGGCCTGATGCGACGTGACGAGCACGTTCGGGAAGGTCAGGAGCCGCGCCAGCACGTCGTCCTGGAGCACCTGCCCGGAGAGGTCCTGGAAGAAGACGCCCTCCTCTTCTTCATACACATCCAGTCCGGCCCCGCCGATGTGACCGGACTTGAGCGCGGCGACCAGCGCCTTGCTGTCGATGAGCGCCCCGCGGCCCGTGTTGATGAGCAGCACGCCCCGCTTCATCCGCGCCAGCGCCGCCGCGTCCACCAGGTGCCGCGTGCCCGGCGTCAGCGGGACATGCAGCGAGAGGATGTCCGATTCGGTGAAGAGCGTGTCGAGCGGTGCGTAGCGCACGCCCAGCTCGCGCTCGAAGGCCGCGTCCGGCGCCACGTCGTAGCAGAGCACGTTGCAACCAAAGCCCTTGAAGATGCGCGCCGCCACGCGCCCGATGCGGCCCGTGCCCACCACGCCCACCGTCTTGCCAGCGAGGTCGAAGCCCACCAGCCCGTCGAGCGAGAAGTTCCAATCACGCACGCGCGAGAAGGCGCGCGGGATGTGGCGGTTGAGGGACATCACCAGGGCCACCGCGTGCTCGGCCACCGCGTGGGGGGAGTACTCCGGCACGCGCGTGACGCGCAGGTCCAGCCGCCGCGCCGCTTCGAGGTCCACGTGGTTGTAGCCCGCGGAGCGCGCCGCCACGAGCCGCACCCCACCCGCGTGCAACACCTCCAGCGTGGCCGCGTCCACCTTGTCGTTGACGAAGGAGCACACGGCGGGAAAGCCCTCCGCCAGGGGCGCCGTCTGGAGCGTCAGCCGCGGCTCGAAGTAGGTGAGCGCATGTCCGAAACGCGCGTTGGCGGCCTCCAGCGCGTCCCGGTCGTATCGGTGTGTATCAAAGACAGCCACGCGCATGCCTGCTCTCCTGCTCGGCGAGTCCGTTCTCGCCGCGTACGGCCAGCGTCAATGCAAGGCCTGCTCCAGGCGGCACCCTATGCTGTCGGCCTTCGACAGCCGCGCAAAATATGCGCAGCCGGGGGCCGAGCGGCAAAAGCTGCGCGCGAGGCGAACGCCTGCCCGCCGGGCAGCGGACGTGCGGGAGCGCGCGGCGAGGCCAGGGCCTAGCTTGAGTCTGAGGCGCCAGTGCCCCTTCGAGCGGAGCCCCCTACATGAACCGGCTGGAAGACGCCGCGCTGCTGACGGACCTCTACCAACTGACGATGACGGAGGCCTACCTCGAAGAGGGAATGTGGGACGAGGCCGTGTTCAGCCTCTTCGCGCGCAGGCTCCCGCACCGGCGCAACTACCTGCTGGCGGCGGGGCTCGACGATGCGCTGAGGTACCTGGAGCAGCTGCGCTTCGGCGCGGAGGCGCTGGACTGGCTGGCGTCTCAAGGCCGCTTCTCGGACCGGCTGCTCGGGTGGCTCGAGCGCTTCCGCTTCAGCGGTGACGTGGACGCCGTCCCGGAGGGCACGCCGGTGTTCGCCGAGGAGCCCCTGCTGGAGGTCCGCGCGCCCCTGCCGGAGGCGCAGCTGGTGGAGACGTACCTCCTCAACCAGGTGCACTTCCAGACGACCGTGGCCTCGAAGGCCGCGCGTGTGGTGACGGCCGCCGCGGGACGCCACGTCATGGAGTTTGGCCTGCGGCGCTACCACGGCACGGACGCCGGGCTGAAGGTGGCGCGCGCGGCGTATCTGGCGGGCGTGGACTCCACCTCCAATGTGCTGGCGGGGAAGGCGTATGGGATTCCGCTCGCGGGCACCATGGCGCACAGCTACGTGCAGGCGCACGACGACGAGCTGGAGGCGTTCCGCGCCTTCGTGCGCGTCCATCCGGACGCCACGCTGCTGGTGGACACCTATGACACGCTGCGCGGCGTGCAGCACGTCATCCGGCTGGCGCGCGAGCTGGGCGAGGACTTCCAGGTGCGCTCCATCCGGTTGGACTCGGGCGATTTGCTCGCGCTGTCGAAGGCGTCGCGGGAGCTGCTCGACGAGGCCGGGCTGGAGCAGGTGCGCGTGTACGCGAGCGGCGGGCTGGATGAAGATGCGGTGGCGAGGCTGGTGGCGAGCGGGGCGCCCATCGACAGCTTCGGCGTGGGCACGGCGATGGGCGTTTCGTCGGACGCACCCGCGCTGGACATGGCCTACAAGCTGGTGGCGTACGCGGGGCGGCCCCGGGTGAAGCTGTCGTCGGGGAAGCTGCTGCTCCCGGGCGCGAAGCAAATCTACCGGCGGGAGGTGGACGGCGTGGCGCGCGGCGACGTGCTCACGTGCAGGCAGGACGTCGCGCCTGGAAGGCCCTTGCTCCAACCGGCGATGCGCGGAGGACAACGGCTGCCCGAGGCCTCACCCACGCTGGAGGACAGCCGCGACTACGCGCGACGCGAGGTCTCACGGCTGCCGCCCCGGATTCGCGCCCTGTCGCCCACGCGCCAGCCCTACCCGGTGGAGCTGGGTCAGGCGCTGCGGCGGGCTCGCGAGCACGAAGTGGAGCTGTGGTCCGCGGCGACGTGAGAGGCTCGGCGTCATCCCAGAGCTGCTCGGCGAGTCCTCCGAGCTGGAGCGGCTGACGCTGAAGCACGCACTCCCGCGTTCGAGGCACCTGGGCCGCGACAAGCGGGCTTCTGGGCTTGAAGTGCCAGCCCACCCGGAAGGCAAGCAACGAGGTCCCAATGACCCCGGTGCGCCTCTCTGGTACTCCTGAGGTGGCTTCCTCCGAGCCCCAACCTTCTGCCATGGTGGAGGGCCGATTTTTCGTTGGAGCGCACCATGAGTCGCCGTCTCGGCCCCGCCGTCGTCCTTGGCTCGGCGCTGCTTCTGGGCAGCGCCTGCAAGAAGTCAGAGGACCCCGCCCCCGAGGCTCCCGCCAC
>NZ_JABXEP010000024.1:0-71188 GCF_013372605.1 Myxococcus sp. AM009 | reverse complement strand
GGTGTGGGCGGGCTGTGGCTCGGGGAGTGACACGACGGGGGCCGAGGACCTGGACGTCCCGCCCTCGGAATCCCCCCAAGCCCCGGAAGGCGATGCAGGCACGCCGGACTCGGGCACGCCGGATTCAGGGACACCGGGTGACGACGGTGGCACGCCCGACGCGGGCGAGCCGGATTCAGGCACGCCGGATGACGATGGTGGCACGCCGGACGACGGTGGCACGCCGGACGGGGGCCCCGAGGAAGTGCCCCTGCCCACGCCTTCCGCGGCGAACTGGGAGTTCTTCGGCCGCGAGGCGGGCGGCCCCCGCTTCATCCACGGCGTGAGCGCGGACGCCTCCGGCAACATCTGGGTGGCGGGCGGCGAGGAAGGGCTCTTCGTGATGAAGAAGGGTGAGCGCACCTTCCGGCGCTACACGATGGCGGAGGGCCTGCGCCCGTACGGCTACATGCCGGACGGCAGCGCGCCGCCGGGGCCGAAGTACCTCAAGGTCATCTCCGTCGCGGGCGCTTGGAACGACACCGTCTTCGTCGGCTACGAGGGCATGCCGGGCGACGGCGCGCTCCACTGCGAGAACAACTGGGACAGCAACGCGCCGGACCCGGCGCGCTACAAGAGCGGTGACGCCGACCGCGTCTCACTGCGCGCGGACGGCACGCTCGACGTCGTGCACTACGACATCTTCTCGGGACCGGACGTCGTCGACGCCGAGCTCCGGGGCCGCGAGAAGCTCTGCAACATCTGGCGCATCGCCTATGACGCGACGACAAACAGCGTCTGGTTTGGCGCCAACCACGGCCTCGCCCGCGGCGATGCGGACTACCGGGGCGACCCGACGTGCAACGGGCAGTTCCACTGCTGGGGCGTCGAGGAGCACTCGCACCCGGGCGTCAACGCGTACATCTACACGAACCCCACGGCGGACCGAGCCCAGTACGGAGAGGACCGGAGCCAGTGGCGGGTCCAGCCCGCGCTGCTCACGGACGCGTACTGGGGCCTGGGCGTGCGTCCGGACGGAGACGTCTGGGTCGGCGGCGCCAACCGGACGACGCGCTACTTCTACGGCACCGTCGGGAACGACTTCTGGGAGGGCCAGACGCGCACGGAGTCCCGGGCCTACGCGTGGAACCGCATCGACATCTGGAAGGACGCGGTGGGCGAGGAGCGCTACTCCCGTCCGGAGCAGCGCACGGATGACCTGGTCTCCGGCATCGCCGTCGTGGGCACCTCCGCCTGGGTGGGCTCCTTCGGCCACGGCATCGCGGAGCTGAACGACAGCGGACAGGTGGTGCGCACGCTGAAGAACGAGCTGGCCGCGCCGCACGTGGCCAGCGTGGCGGCGGACCCGGCCAACGGCAGCGTCTGGGCTGGCCATAGCTGGGGCGGCGGCCTCTCACGGGTCCGGGGCGGCTCCGTCTCCCACTACGGCCTCTCCGTGCTCGGACCTGAGCTGTCCAGCATGCGCGTACCGGACATCCAGGTGGACCGCTCCGGCCCGCGGCGCCGGATGCTGGTGGCCTTCCAGGGCGCCACGCTGAGCGACGGCACCGTGATGCCGGGCACCATCGGCATCTACTCCGGGGACTAGCGGTCTTTCGGACGGAACGTGGGTGGCGGTCGGGCTTCTTCACGGGAGCCCGGCCGTCGCCTGTTCGCGATGCGTGACTATTTGTACCAGGGGTACGTCAGGTTGGCGGGGAGCAGGAAGCCCCACCCCGCGTCGATGACGATGGGGCCCTCGCCGGGCCTGCCATACACCTGCACCGGTACCTGGGTGACACCTTCCTTGCATGGGTACTGCAGCGGTTTGTCCCCCTGGCGGAAGTGCACGTCCCGGAGCACCACGCGCAGTCGCTCCGGGCTGTACAGGGTGGCGACGAACAGGAAGTGCTCGTCGTCTCCCGGCACTCGCTTGCGCTCCACCGTCATCAGCAACGACGTCCGTTCATCGGACTCCACGCTTCTCACCAACCTCCGCGTGTAACGGGGCGCCAGCCAGAAGGCGGCCAGACCGATGACAATCAAGAGACTCCCCCAGATGGGGAGCTGGGCGCTGAACGGCCATCTGTACCTTCCGGAATCGAGCGCCCGCTGGAACGATGACGCGCCGTAAAGCACCGCCAGCGCCCCCAACGCCACGCCCACGCCGGCCCAGCGGAAGGAGCCCGCGAGGCGCTGTCGCAGCGCATCAATCAACTCGTCACGGCTCCCCTGCACAGGCTTCACCTCGGGACGCGCATCCGGAACCACGGAGAACCTCCTGGTTCACTGCCCCGCGTCCTAAATCGCCCCGCCGCGCGGCGATAGCCTCCGTCGACCGCGCGCCGCTCCTGCCAAGCGTGCAGTTCCGCCCTCCGCGGGCCAGCGGCCTTCACGAGCCGCCGTGTGGCGACGCCGGGCTGCCCCGCCTTCGTTACGCCACGGGAGCCCGCCCCGCCCGCCTCCGGTCGGCCCCCGCATGGCCGGCTGCTGGGCGGGCATCGTCCTGAGGGACAGGAAGTCACCATGGAGCGCGAAGCCGTCTAGAATCCCCGCCGGCCATGCCCGCTCTGCCCCCCGCACCCATCCCCTCTCACACCGTCGTTGGCGCACGGACCCAAGGGGAACGGCTCTCCGCCCAGCTCTTCCACCTGGTCCTGCTGGACACCGAGCGCGCCGGCACCGTCTTCCCCCTGGCCAATGAAGCCCTCCGCGTGGGCAAGGCCCCGGACAACGACGTCGTCATCGACCACCCCACCGTGAGCCGCAACCACCTGGTGGTGCGCCGCCAGGGGGACCGCTTCCTCGTGCAGGACCTGGGCTCCACCAACGGCACGTTCCTCGACGGTGCCCAGGTGCGCGAGGCCTTCCTCCGCCCCGGCGCCCTGCTGGAGGTCGGCGACGTCCGGCTGCGCTTCAGCCCCCAGGTGTCTCCCGTCCAGGTGGAGCCCATCCTGGAGGACAGGCTGGGTGACCTGGTGGGCCGCAGCCTGCCCATGCGGCAGATCTTCGCGCTGCTCCAGCGCATCGCGCCCACCGACTCCACCGTGCTGCTCGTGGGTGAGACGGGCTCCGGCAAGGGCGCCGCCGCCAAGGCCACCCACAAGCTCAGCCCCCGCGCGGGCGGGCCGCTCGTCGTCTTCGACTGCGCCAGCGTGTCCGACTCCCTCATCGAGAGCGAGCTGTTCGGCCACGAGAAGGGGGCCTTCACCGGCGCGGTGAGCCAGCGCGTCGGCTGCCTGGAGCGCGCCAACGGCGGCACCCTCTTCCTGGACGAAATCGACGACCTCGCCCTGGACCTGCAGCCCAAGCTGCTGCGCGCCATCGAGGACCGGGAGTTCCGCCGGCTCGGCGCCTCCACCCCCATCTCCTTCGACGCGCGCATCATCGTCGCCAGCAAGAAGGACCTGTGGGCGGAGACGCAGGCGGGCCGCTTCCGCGAGGACCTCTACTTCCGCCTCTCCGTCTTCACCGTCAGCCTGCCCTCGCTCAGGGACCGCAAGGAGGACATCCCCCTGCTGGTGGATGCCTTCGCGGGCGAAGGCGTGTGGCCCCGGCTGCCGGAGAAGATTCGCGAGCAGTTCACCGGGCACACCTGGCCGGGCAACGTGCGCGAGCTGCGCAACGCCCTGGAGCGCGCCCGGCACATGGTGGACATTCCGGAGCTGGCCGGGGACACCCTGCTGCGTGAGTTCACCCGCGAGCCCCCCGCCGCCGCCGGAGACTCCCTGCCCGTGGAGTTCACCGGCCCCTTCAAGGTCTGCAAGGACGAGCTCATCCGCGCCTTCGAGCGCGAGTACCTCACCCGGCTCCTGGGCCGCGCCAAGGGCAACATCGCCCGCGCCGCCCGCGAGGCCGAGCTGGACCGGAAGCACCTGTACTCGCTGCTCCACAAGTACGGACTCGTTCAGAGCGAGACGGACTGAGGCGCCCGCAACGTCCGGGCGCGTCGGACTGGCCAACAGCGGACGGAGTGTAGAAGCGGCTCGTGACAGCCCTGCGGGCCGTGGCATGTTCGCGGCGCACTGGGAGTCAAGCCTCCCCCCTCTAGGAGACGTCAAAGAATGAAGCGTCCGTCCCCCTGGCTCGCCATGCTGTTCGCCGGTTTCATGTCCATGCACGCCACCGGCTGCTTCGGCCAGTTCCAGCTCACGCAGAAGATCTGGAACTTCAACAAGAACATCTCCGGCAACAAGTTCGTGCAGTGGCTGATGTTCCTCGTGCTCACCATCATCCCCGTCTACGGGCTGGGCGCGTTCATCGACGCCATCGTCATCAACAGCATCGAGTTCTGGACGGGCAGCAACCCCGTCGCCAGCGTCGACGGCGCGCCGGAGACCACCCGCATCGTCAAGCTGAGCCCCACCGACACGCTGCGCCTGTCGCGTGACGTGGAGACGGGCGTCATGCGCATGGCGCTGGAGCGCGAGGGCCAGGAGACGATGGTCCGCTACTTCGAGCCGCTCGAGGACGGCATGGTGGTCCGCGACGACGCCGGCGCCATGCTCATCCAGGCCCAGGAGGCGACGGACGGCGCGGTGGCCGTGACGGACGCCGCCGGCACCACGCTGACGGTCCACGCCCGTGACGCGCTGGCCGTGGCCCGCCGCGTGTACGAAGAGGGTGGCGCGCAGGCGCTCGCGCAGCACGCCGTGTCCCAGGCCTCCGTGTCCCAGGGCCTGGCCAGCAACACCTGCGTGGCCCAGTAGTCACCACGCCCAAGGCTCGCTGTTCGGAAATGTCGGGACATTCACGGCATCAAAACCCCCGACATTCCCGAACAGCAGCCTGCCCGACGTGCTCCGGCCCCTTCCCTATTCGGGAGGCGTGCCCGCGTCGGGAGGCGGAACGCCGCCGTCGAGCAACTGGCCCGGCTCCGGGCCGAAGCTCGCGTCCTGCGCGACCACGGAGAAGGTGCCTTCCAGGTTGCGGCCAGCGCCAAAGCCATCACCCCGGATGAAGGACATGGAGAAGTCTCCGCGCGTGGGTTCGCCCGGGTTGCCTCCAGACTCCAGTTGCAAGTCACCCTTGTTCACCGGCCCGAAGACGCGCGCGGGCTCGCCCGCGTTGAGGTGCACCACGGTGGCCCGAGCCTGCCCCGAGGGCGTGGTGCCCGCGAGGTCCACCTTCGTCCCGGGACGCAGGTCCAGTCCCTCGGTGGACACCGTGAGGCGGACGACCAGGTCCACGTCCAGGTCGTTGTTCCGGTAGTAGCTGACCTGGAACGCCTCCGCGTTGCGCAGCACCTCCACGCGGGACACCTCCAGCGGGAAGAGCTCAGACACGCTGCCGGCCAGCGAGTTGTCCGCGAGGCCGCACGCGGCCAGCCCCGCCCCGGCCATCAGGGCGGACAACCCCACGGCGGCCAGCGCGCGGGCCGCGCGCGTCATCGCTCCACCGCGAGCTTCAGCACGCCCTTGTCCTGCGCCACCACCGGCGCCCGGTACAGGACGACGCGCTTGCCGTTGGACAGGTACGCCAGCTTCGGCGACCAGCCACCGCCCGTGTCCACCAGCGTCTCCCGCCAGTTGCCCTGGATGCGCGTGGAGATGACCAGCGCGTCGTCATTGGGGTTGCAGCTGGTGTCATTGCGGCCGGACTCGGCGGCGCAGATGTAGAAGGCGATGGACGGCTCGTGGTGGACCGGGTCGAAGGCGAGCGACGGATACCAGCCGCCCGTGCCGTTGTTGAACACGGGGTCCGGCGAGGACCAGTCACCGGTGGCCGTGCAGGCCGTCCCCGTGGTGTCGGCGCAATCCGTGTACGTGAGCTTGTCGCCGTTCTTTTCCAACACGGCGATGCCGAATCCCGCCTCCGCGTCGTAGGCCAGCGAGGCGCCAAGCTGCGTGTTGCTCACCGCCTGCACACGCACCGGCGCCGTCCACGTCAGCCCGTCCGGGTTGCGGCGCTGGAAGTGCACGTCCGTGCCGGTGGCCTGCGCGCCTTCGGGCGCCTTGTCGTGCACCACGGCCGGTTGCGAGCCCGCCATCACCAGGGAGATGTGGGCTCCGTAGCCATGCTTGTTCTCACCCGAGGACATCGCCACCCGGCGCTGCCAGTTGGTGGGGCCGCCGCTGGCAATCTCCAGGTCGCTGCTCTCCCAGTCCTGACGTCCGAAGTTGCCGCTGTGTCCGTCGCGGTATGCGACGATGGCCTCGCTCCCGTTGAAGACGATGGCGGGATTGAGCCCGACGAGGAAGCCCACGTCCGTCACGGGATTGACGGGCTGTGCCTCGTCGGAGCGCCGCACGACGACGCGCTCCGTCCAGGCGCCAGAGGCACTGCGATAGGACACCGCCAGGTCGCTCTGGAACCAGAACGACGAGGGCTCTTCGCGGTCGCCGCCCAGGTACGTCACCACCGGCTGGCCGTCCGGTCCGAAGGCCACGGACACGCCGTACACGCGCTGCGTGGTGGAGATGCGCTCCGCCGCGCCGAGCTGCCCGCCGTTGAACTCGCGGTACATCAGGTCCGAGTTCTCCACGTTCTCCGTCGTCGTCCCCGTGCGGACGAAGTACGCCATGCCGATGCGGTCCTGAGGGCCCACTGCCATGGCGATGGTGGAGATGGGGTCGAACTGGCCTTCGTCGGAATCCACCACGAACTTCGCGAAAGACGAGGTGTCGGTCGGACCGCCGTCGGGATTGCCGCCCGCGTCAGGGAGCAGCGGGTTGCCGTCCTTGTCACATCCCAATGCGAGCACCAGGCCCAGCGCCCAGGCATGCCGTTTCATGTGCCACTCCTCGTGTGTTGTCGGCCCTGCACGTCGTGGTGGCATCCTACGCCAGCGCCGCGCGGCGGGGAGCGACCGAGCATGTCTTATGAATCCAGCGCGAAGCGCGCGCGTGCGCTAGGCTCGCGCGCCGTATGACACGTGCGCATTCCAACCGGGGGCGCCTGTCCCGGCGCTCCCTCATCCAGCGGCTGACCTTCCTGGGCGGAGGCGTGGTGCTGCTCGGCCCGGCCTGCAAGCGCTCCTCCGAGTCGAAAGACAAAGCGCCCCCCACGGACCCCGGTCCGCTGGCGGCGAAGCAGGACGGCCAGGGCCCGCGCACCTTCTCCTCCTTCGAGTACGCCGTAGTGGCCGCCGCCACCGAGCGCGTCCTCCCGAGAGATGAAGACCCGGGCGCCCTCGACGCGAACGTCCCCGTCTACATCGACCGCATCCTCCAGACACCCGAGCTGGAACCCGTGCGCGAGGACTTCCTCTCCGGCGTGGCGGCCCTGGAGCGCCGCGCCCAGCGCATGCACAAGAAGGGCTTCGCCGCCCTGACGGCCGAGCAGCAGGACGAGCTGCTCACCCTCTTCAAGGACAGCCCGCCCCGCAGCGGCGAGGCGCACTTCTTCGAGCTGCTGACGGTGATGACGCTAGAGGGCTTCCTCGGGGACCCGTCCTACGGCGGCAACCAGGGCAAGGTGGGCTGGCGGCTCATGGGCTTCGACACCGTGGGAACCCTCGCCTCCGCGCCGCCGGAAGGCCACGACGGGCCCAAGTGCCTGCGGGAATGCGGGGTCCACCGGTGAGCCTGCCCGAAGTGGACATCTGCATCATCGGCAGCGGCGCGGGCGGGGCGCCCATGGCGCTGGAGCTGGGCCGCGCGGGCTTCAAGGTCGTGCTGCTGGAGAAGGGCCCGCACTACCAGCCCAAGGACTTCATCCACGACGAAATCCTGAACAGCCGCCGGAACTTCTTCATGCCGGTGCCGTGGGAGGAGCCGCACCTGGTGCGCCAGGGCGCGAAGGGCCGCTATGAGAAGACGAGCGCGGCGTGGACGGCCAACTGCGTGGGCGGAGGCACCGTCCACATGAGCGGCTTCTTCTACCGGCTCAAGCCGGTGGACTTCCGCCTGCGCTCCACGCTGGGCGCCGTGCCCGGCAGCACCGTGGCGGACTGGCCCATCTCCTACGAGGAGCTGGCCCCCTTCTACGACAAGGCCGAGGCGGAGCTGGGCGTGTCCGGCGAGTCCGTCCCCCACCCCTTCGCCGAGCCGCGCAAGGGCCCCTACCCGCTGCCGCCGCTGGACGTGCACCCGGTGGCGAAGGAAATCGACAAGGCGTGCGGCGCCATGGGCTGGCATTCCCTGCCCACCGCGCGCGGCATCCTCAGCAAGCCCTACCGGGGCCGGGCGCCGTGCTCGTACTGCGCGCTGTGCGGCAGCTACGGCTGTGAAACCGGCGCGAAGAGCGGCACCCACGCCAGCCTCATCCCCGCCGCGGTGGCCACCGGCAACGTGGACCTGCGCCCCAGCTGCATGGCGCGCACGGTGGAGGTGGACAAGCAGGGCCGCGCGCGGAGCGTCGTCTACATTGACGCGGACGGCGTGACGCGCGAGCAGCCCGCGAAAATCATCGTCGTGTCCTGCACCGCCGTGGAGAGCGCGCGCCTGCTGCTCAACTCCACCTCCAGCCGCTTCCCGAAAGGCCTGGCGAACGGCAACGGGCTGGTGGGGCGCAACCTCACCTTCAGCTCGTTTGGTGAGTCCCACGCCACCTTCCGCCTGTCGAAGCAGTCCGCGGCGCGGCCGTGGCTGAAGGACCCGTCTCCCTTCGTGAACCGCAGCCTCCAGGACTTCTACCTGCTGCCCGACGCCCGCTTCGGCTTCCGCAAGGGCGGCACGCTGGGCTTCATGTGGGCGCACCCCAACCCCATCCACGCCGCCGTGGGGCTGGCGGGCAAGGGCGAGAAGGCCCTCTTCGGCAAGGCATTGAAGGACAAGATGCGGGAGTACCGCGACTCACGCATCCTCCAGTTCGAGGTCTACGCCGAGTTCCTCCCCACCGCCGGCACCTACGTCAGCGTGGAGGACGGCGTGAAGGACCGCTACGGAATCCCCGTGGCGGCCATCACCGTGGACCGGCACCCCATGGACCTGGCGGCCACGCGCTTCCTGGTGGAGCGCGGCGAGGAGGTCCTCCTGCGCCTGGACCCGGATGACGTCCGGCGCGGCACCACCAGCGGGGAGACGTCCATCCTCCAGCACGGCACCTGCCGCTTCGGCGACGACGCGGCGACGTCCGTGCTGGACCGCGACTGCCGCGCCCACGAGGTGCCCAACCTCTACGTGGTGGACGGCAGCTTCATGCCCACCGGCGGCAGCGTGCCGTCCACGCTCACCATCAGCGCCAACAGCTTCCGCGTGGCGGACCATCTGGTGCGCAAGCTCAAGGGCTGACGCTAGCGATTGCGCAGCGGCGTCACGTCCACCTTGATGATGTAGCGCGCCTGCATGTCGGACTCGAACTCGATGAGGTGGTCGCCCACGCCCGTGAGCTCCGCCTCCTCGGTGAAGGCGCCCTGCCGCTCCATCACGTCCAGCACCGCGCGGCCCTCCGTGGCCCTGCGGATGCGCGCCCGGCAGCCCTCTTCATGGAAGAGCATCACGGTTTCGCTTCCCGCCGCGGTGACGTCCTCCAGGAAGAGGCTCACCTTCACGGCGGAGGCTTCCTTCAACTGGACGATGACCTGCTGCCGGCCAGGGAAGCGGCCTTCCGAATAACTTTCCGAGCCGAGAATACAGCCCGCCACGCGGTCGCACACGGGCCAGGCCGCGCCGCAGGTGTCCTTCACACGCGCGCCAATGAAGTCTTCGCGCGTGCCGTCGCAGGCGCCCCAAAGCGACGCGAAAAGCAGCACCGCTGCTGCCTGGGCCTTGCGGCCAAACACTGTTACAACCGGCGTCATCTTCAGACCCTCATGCGAGGCGTGTATGTCCATGCGACTGCGTACCCGTTGGCTCCCCATCATCTTCTTCGCCCTGGCTGGCTGTGGGAACGAAACGGAGCTTCCCCAGGCGCCCACTCTCTTCATCGACCGCCCGGCGCTGACGTTCAACCGCGAGTTCGAGCACGGCACCTACGTCGGGCAGACGACCTTCAACTCGCTCGCCATCCAGAACCGCGGCCTGGACCCGCTGGACATCACCGCCATCACCCTGTCGGCGCCAGGCGTCTTCACCCTCCAGCTCCCCGAGGGCTTCTCCCCGGGCACGCCGTTGCGGCTGGAGACGTATGAGCGCGCCTTCCTGACGGTGGCCTTCCGGCCCACCGATGACACGGAATACGACGGCACGATTACCATCGAATCCAACGCCCCCCAGCAGGTCATCACCCTCAACGGGCTGGGCGTCGCGCCCTGAAGTCCTCGCGGACCACCGCGTGACGGGCGGGAGCCAGCGCTCCCGCCCCGCCGCCGCCAGGCTCATGGCTGGTAGGTGAAGTTGCAACCTTCGGCGTAGTTCTGGATGACGCCGCCATCCGCGTCCGGCGTCGTCCCACCGTCGGTGACGACCGGGCACGACACCGTCGACCCGCCATCCACCGGGTAGCTCTGGGGGTAGTCCCCATGACCGGTGCGCAGCGTGTAGTTCACCCGCTCGTAGTCCAGCCGCTCCGACGCCGTCACGTCCACGCGCAGGGTGCCGCCGCGGATGAAGCGCCGCTCCAGGCAGCCGCAGGCATAGGGCGCCAGGGTGACGACGGTGGAGTTGGGACGGTCCTCCAACTGGTAGAGCGGCTGCAGGCTGCTGGTGCCCGCGTTGGACGGCGTGTGCCAGGCCCGCAGCGCATCCGAGCGGTAGCCCAGCGTCAGCGGCCCGCGGTTGCCCGTGCGCACGGGCGTGCAGGTGCCGACACCGGCGTCCGTCGCATCCCCGTCGCAGAAGGTCAGGTCCAGCGCCAGGCCGTGCGGCGTACCACCGTCAGCCAGCTTCGCCACCTCCCACTGGAGCAGCCACGTCCGGTCCTCCGGCGGCGGCACCGAGGGCAAGTCAAACACGTACGAGTCCATGTCGGAGGGCACGGCGTCGTAGTCCAGCGGGCCGCGCACCCCCAGCCCATTGACGCGGTCCGTGCCGCTGCGCAGCCGGCCGTGGCCATGCGACAGCTGGCCCGTGACGGAGAACTCCGCCGTGTCGGGCGGCGACGGGAAGGCCGTGGTGGACGCGAGCGTCCGCGCCACCGGCGCCTCCGCGCCGTCGACGTAGCGAGACAGCTCGTCCGCGTCCTCCGCGTCCCAGCTCACCTCCAGGCGGTAGTCCTTGTCGTCGACCCACGAGCCGTTGTCCTGCACCAGGAACAAGTACGTCACCGCGCCGGCATGCGCCGGGACCGGGACGACCCCCCGGAAGTTGCGCAGCCCGGTGAAGCGCGAGTTGCCCACCGCCTCCTCACGCGACGAGTGCACGCACATGGGCGCGGGCAAGTCCGTGCGGCGGCAGAAGCCATCCACCAAGGCCCGGGCGTCGGGGTTCTCCGAGAAGTCACGCGGGCAGACGGCCGCGTTGGTGGCGCAGTTCTCCCGCCACTCGCTCAGGTTGGCTCCGACGGAGCTCAGGGTGAACACATGCAGCACGCGCGAGGCCGTCACCGGCAACGCGGGGAAGCGGCCCCCCGTCTCCAGCGGCACCAGCCGGTAGCGCAGCAGCGTGGGGGCGCTGAAGGCCGGCAGGCGGATGGAGTACCAGTCCCGGTCGGAGACGTAGCCCAGGCGGCCGGTGAAGGAGGCCGTCGCACCGGCGCCGCCGGGCGTGGCGCTGTCGAAGTTCCGCGCGGTGGCCTCCTGCACCCGGTCATTGCCCATCCGGTCATCGACCGTCACGACGCGGTCCGGCGCGTCCTCCTCCTCCAGCACGCGCACCTCCACCTCATAGGGCTGCGAGAGGTCCCCCTGGGCCGTGTCCCGGTCATTGGTGCCGCGGTAGCCCTTCACCACCAGCGTCCACCGCCCCGCGTGCCCCACCTTGATTTTGCGCGCGGTGGCCAGCTCGCCGCCGCGCACCTGGGGCAGCACCACGCCTTCGTCTTCCTTCTCCATGAAGCGCGGGCGCCACAGCTCGTAGGACAGGCGCCAGTTGGGAACGAAGTCCAGGTTGGGCGCGACGACGCGCACGTAGGCCACCTTCCCCACCTCCAGGTCGAAGGCGTAGTGGTCCACGTCGTTGTCGGTGGCCAGGTAGCCGGTGGAGGCGCCCATCAGCATCTCCCCCGACTGCGTCAGCACCAGCGGGGTGGCCGTCTCCGGCGTGTCGTTGGGCTCCTGCGCGTCCGGGTTCTGGTCGATGCGCACCGTCAACCGGTACTTGCTGCGCGCGTCGTAGTTGGGCCGCGACGGCACGTCCGGCGCGTCCTGCACCAGCACCAGCAGCGTCTGGCTCTCCAGCCCGTCGCGCAGCGGCAGCACGATGTCCACCGGGCGGGGCGCGCCCTGGGCGTGCTTGTCCTCCTTCTTCGCCAGCGCCCCCTCCGTCCCGTCCAGCTGCGGGCCCAGAATGGTGACGGACAGATTCACGGCGGTGCTGGACGCCAGGTACGTCCCGTTGACGTTCAGCAACGTGCGGGCGTTGGTGCCGGGCGGCAGGACGACGCGGTACCAGTCCTGGTCACCGGCGCGAGGCTCGCTGTCCAGCGCCAGGAAGCGCTCCAGCGGCTCGCCCGGCTTGAGCTCGCACTCGGGCCGCGTCAGCGCCTCCTCGCGCGAATTGCACAGGTCCTCCACCACGGGAGTCCCCGCGTCCGGCGTCTCCCCTCCTCCGGACGAACAGGCGGCGAGGACGAGCAACGCGAGCGGCAGCAGGCGAACGGAGGTGGGCATGGCGTCGGTTCTCAAGGCGTTGGGGGCACGTCGTCGGGGCGGCCGGGGCAGCCGTCGACGAACTGCTCGGGCTCCACGCGGAGGACGCCGTCGGCGGGCGACTTGATGCCGCCCACCGGGTAGCGCACGTCATTCACGCGGAAGGTGCGGACAAGCGTCCGGGCGGTGGGGTCGTCTCCGGGCACCATGGCCACGGACATCGCGATGTCGTTGAAGCCCGCCCCGCGCAGCACCACGCCCGCGTCGTCCGTGGACGCCATCGTCGGGGCCAGCAGGACGTTCTCCACGCGGAAGCGGTAGCACTGGCGGCCCAGGGTGTCCGGCGGGCCGTCCGCCTCGAAGGCGTAGCGGTAGCCATTCACCGACAGGTCCGCGCTGTCTACCACCAGCGGCCGGGTGTGCATCCGCAGCTCCATCCGGTTCGTCAGCCCGTCGTTGTCCGGGTCTTCGTCCAAGTCGTTGCTGGCGCCCTGCGTGCCGCCCAGCCACTCCATGCCGTCCGGCACGCCGTCCCGGTCACTGTCCGCCAGCGTCGCGTTGGTGCCCACGAACTGCTCGTCGCAGTCCAGCAGGCCGTCGCAGTCCGAGTCCACCCCGCGCAGCGCCGGCGGGCACCCGCGGTCCAGTCCGCCGCCGTCCGGCAGGGCCTCCTGCGTGGGGTCGAAGTCCACGCCGCGCTCGCGGAAGTACACCTCCACGCCGTCGCTGAAGCCGTCCCCGTCCGTGTCCACCTGGTGCGGGTCCGTGCCCAGCTCCAGCTCACGCGCGTCCGTCAGGCCGTCACCGTCCGAGTCCGCCTCGCCCACCGGGCTGCCGGGCGGCGCGGAGAAGTTGAAGGCCACCAGCTCCTTCATGATGAAGGCGCGGCGGACCTGGCCGAAGGTGAAGTCCAGGAAGTTGATGGGCTCGTTGTTGCGGAAGTCGCGGAAGTTGCCGCTGCCCAGCGAAGCCATCTGCTCCAGCCGGTCCGCGTTCTGGTTGATGATGAGCAGCGGGCAGCCCCCGTCACCGGACAAATCACACACCGAGGACACCGGCTGCGTGGGGTTGAAGACGTGCACGGTGTTGACGCGCACGTCCTCCACCAAGTCCCGCAGCTGGCGGATGCGCACCACCGCGTCGCCCCGGAGCAGCTCGTCGTCCTGGTCGTTGGTGGGCTTGCCGTCCGACAGGAAGATGACGGAGTAGCGCGCCTGCGCCAGCGCCTGTGAACCGCCCGGCTCCAGCCGGCTGCGCGCGATGTCCGTGTTGATGAGCGAGTAGATGTCCGACAGCGGCTTGACGAAGTCCGTCGAGTCCCGGTTCGGCGAGGTGTCGGGGTTGCGGAAGGTGAGCAGCTGCTCGGACAGGCGCCGCAGCGTGGCGTCATCCATGGAGGACACCTGGACGAAGCCGTCCTCGGGCGGGTTGCCCGGCTGCTGCGTGAGGAAGGCCGTGGTGCTGCCCGCGAAGAGCATCACCGCCAGGTGGACCTCGGGGTCCCTGGGCAGGTTCTGGATGAGCTCCACCAGCGCGGTGGCGCGCGCGCCGTCCGGGTCGCTCACCCGCATGGACTGAGAGGCGTCCATGGCGACCACCAGCTTGATGGGCCGCACCACCTCGTTGCTGCCCACGGTGCAGAAGCGCCCCTCCAACGTCACCGCCCGGTCCTCCGGCACTTCCGTGTCACGGCGCGGGTCGTACAGATAGGAATCCGTACACGCCATCACCAGCGCCACGGACACCAGGACGCCCGCCAGGACTCGTGCGGCGCGGCTCACGGGTTGACGCTCCCCGAGGGCGGGATTCCGACGCAGTCGTTCTGGTTGTTCCACGGGTTGCTCAAGGTGTCGGGCCGGCGGAAGTCAGCATCATCGAAGGTCAGCTCGGGCCCCAGCGGGACGCGCACGCTGGGCGGCGCGTACTGCGCCCAGGCGCAGGCGGTGCGCCACACGCCGTAGTCCGTGCTCACGCCACTCTCCGGCGCCTCGGCGAACCACACCTTGAAGAGGTTGTAGCCCTGCTTCACGCCCGCGCGGTCCGGCGGCGTGACGAGCTGCAGGTTGGACACGGTGAAGTCGTAGCAGAGGCTGCCGTCGGGGCGGACCTCCGCGATGCGCGTCTCGTACTGGTAGCCGAAGCGCTCGTGGAAGGCCTTGTCGCGGCGCGTGGGGTCACTGCCCGCGCGCAGCTCCTGTGCGTCCGGGATGCCGTCCCCGTCCGTGTCCAGGCCCGACACGCTGTTCTCCAGCGGGTCGAGCCCCCAGCGCGCCTCCAGGCCATCCGGCACGCCGTCACCGTCACTGTCCACGATGCCGGCGCGAGTGCGCAGGTAGTCCTCGGCGAACTGGGACAGGCCGTCACCGTCCGTGTCGCGGCAGACGCAGTTGGGCGTCAGCGGCGAGGCCGGGTTGCACCCGCGCGCGTCCAGGTGATTGGCGGCGCGGAAGCCCTGGTCCTCGCGGCGGGACTCGAAGCCGTCATCCAGACAGTCGCCGTCGCTGTCCGCCACGAAGGTGTTGGTCTTCAGCGTGAAGCTGTTGTCGATGGCGTCCGGCACGCCGTCTCCGTCGCTGTCCAGCACGCGGCTGGTGTCACCCGGCGCGGAGCTGAGCGACTCCACCATCAACGTCTTCATCACGTTGCGCGAGGCGAACGACGAGTAGTCCAGCGCGCCCAGCCCCAGGTTGGAGATTTCGCCGGTGTCGTTGAACTCCTGGTACACGCCGTTGCCGATGTCCGCGAAGCGCCGCAGCAGCCACGCGGCGATCTTCTTCGCGGCCTCCGGATATTGCGCCGGCGCCACGCCCGGGTAGACGCCGTAGATGTCCTGGCAGATGGGGCCACACGCCCGCACCGCCTCCTGGTTGAAGAGCAGCACCGTGTGCATGCGCAAGTCGCCCACGTTGTGCTGGTCCTTCAACTCCATCAGCCGCCGCACGTAGCTGAACAGCTGGTAGTTCTGGTTGCGGTCCGTCCCCACCTCGAACCCGTCAATCTGGTCCGTCGTGTTGGTGAGGTTGCAGAAGTCGACCAGCGAGTCCGCCCACGTCAGGTCCGGGTTGTCCGGGTCGGCGTAGACGCTGAGGTTGTCGGTGGCCGAGCAGCGCGGATACGGCGTGCCGTCGGTGAGGAAGACGACGACGTAGCGCGTGCGCGGCAGCAGCTCCGGGTTGGACCGCGCCACCGCGTTGATGTCGCTGGAGATGAGGCTGTAGGCGTAGGACAGGGCGCCCTGGTAGTCGGTGCCCTTGCCCAGCTGGCTCTGCAGGCCCTCGATGTAGCTGTCGATGTTGTTGTCCGGCCGGGCGAAGCGGTCCCCCGTCGTGGCGGGCGGCCAGACGTTGCGCACGTTGGTTTCGAAGGGGGCCACGGACACCTGCACGTTGCCACCCTGCGCATTCACTTCCCGGAACTGCTGCACCAGCCGCTTGAGGGCGCGCACGCGCGCGGGCTCGGTGACGCCCTCCGGGATGATGTCCAGAATCTCCCGGCGCTGGCAGAAGCCGCTGTCGAGCTGCGCGCCCGGCGGGTCGGAGACGCACATGCTGCCCGACTCGTCGATGACCACCACCACCTTCACCGGGAAGCCGGAGGGGCTGGGCGGGCGCGTGCACACCCGCCCCTGGAGCGTCAGCCGGTCATCGAGGTTGGAGAGCGCATCCACCCTCGATTCGAGCATGGCGTCCGAACAGGACCACAGGCCCGAAGCCAGGAGGCCCGCCGCGAGCAGCGAGGTACGAACGAAGCGGCGCATGCGGAAGGGACCTCCTGGTGGGGGAACGGCGAGGTTACTGCTGGGGACGGCGGCGGCGCATCAGCACGCTGAGCAGCGCGGCGCCCAGGGCGGTGGCGCTGAAGCCCACAGGCACCGAGCTGCAGCTGTTGCCCTCCTCCGAGTCATCCCCCACGAGCACCGTGAGGGTGGAGGTGGACACGCGCTGGTCGGGGAACACGCGGTCGGAAAAGGCCAGGCGCGCGGTCAGCTGGAGCTGGTACTCGCCCTTCTTGTCCGGGACGAAGGTGGGCACGCTGCCGTCGACGTACATGTACTGCCAGTCACGGCTGAGCGTCACCGCGCCCTGCGGACGCTCCACCACCGCGGTGGAGCCCGAGGGACGCTTCACCACCGCCCACTCGTACTCCATGGCCGCGCCGTTGCGGTTGGCGAACAGCGGCGGACGGATGGTGATGCCGGCCTCGTCCGTGCGGAACAGGCCACCGGCGCTGACGGTGAACGGCGACTTCGGGTCCAGGCAGTCGTCGGGGCGCTCGGGGTTCGTCACCAGGCAGTAGCGCGTGTCGCACGCGTCGCCCATGCCGTCCCGGTCATCGTCGCGCTGGTCGCGGTTGTCGACGGCGGGGCAGTTGTCCTGCGTGTTGAGCACGCTGTCGCCGTCGATGTCGGGGTCGCACGCGTCGCCCACGCCGTCACCGTCCGTGTCGCGCTGGTCGGGGTTGGGCACGCCGGGGCAGTTGTCGCTGCTGTCGGAGATGTTGTCGCCGTCCGCGTCCACGCGGCACTCGGTGACGTCCTCCGGCATCGCCTGGTCCGGGTTGTAGCCGCGGGGGCAGTTGTCCTCGCCGTCCGGCACGCCGTCGCCGTCGTCGTCCAGGTCGCAGACGTCGCCCAGGCCGTCACGGTCCAGGTCCTCCTGGCCCGGGTTGGGAACCAGCGGGCAGTTGTCCTCCGCGTTGACCTTGCCGTCGTTGTCCTGGTCCGGGTCGCAGTCGTCGCCGATGCCGTCGCCGTCCGCGTCGCGCTGCTGGAAGTTGGAGAGCGTGGAGCAGTTGTCGCAGGAGTTGCCCACGTCGTCGCCGTCGTCGTCCGCCTGGTCGCGGTTGGAGACGAAGGGACAGTTGTCGCGGTCATCCGCGCGGCCGTCGCCGTCCGCGTCGTCCGTGTACGACAGCGTGTCGCCGTCGTCCGTGTAGTTCACCCACACGCTGCCGCCCGCGCCGCAGCCACAGCCACCGCCGACCTCCAGCGGCATGCCGCACCGGTCCCCCAGGCACTCCGGGTTGTCGGGATTGTTGTTGTTCTGTGCCAGCGCCCCCGTGGGGCCGAGGACGAGGAAAGCCCCCAGCGTGAGGGCTGAAGCGAAACGAGCGCGTGTCATGGTGACTCCTTTCAACACCGGACGCCTAGCAAGGAACGATCCGTACCAGACACTTGGGAGAAGCCCTGGAATGTCAGCGGGTTGGACACGAGGAGGAGCACGTCAAGCTGAGGATGTGGGGGGGACTCCCCAGTGAAGGCGAGGGGTACACCCCACACCCTCGCAGGGCGTCAGGTCCCCGGGATGAAGGTGTCGGGCTCCAGGGGAATGATGCCGGCCGGCAGGCGGCCCCCCTCTTCGCTGTATTGGATTTCCTGGATGAGCAGCGAGCCGATGCCCGCGCCTCGTGGATCATTGTCCCGGCCGGCCTGGAGGTACAGGTACACCTCGTTGGTGCCCGCCTTGATGACTTCACCCGGGATGAAGGGGTGTGCCCGCTCGCGGGTGGGGACGACGGTGACGTTCTCCACGCGCACCTGGTAGCAGCTGCGGCCATCCGCGGTGGGCGTGGTCTCCACCAGCTCGTAGCCGTAGCCACGCTCGCGGTGGAAGTCGAGGTCGGCGCTGAGCGGGTCCGCGTGCGCCTCCACCTCCGCCACGTTGGTGACGCCGTCGCGGTCCGTGTCGAGCAGGTCCTCGGGGATGAGCGGGTTCGTCATCGCCAGCGCCTCCACCAGGTCCGGGAGCGCGTCCCCATCCGTGTCACCGATGCAGGCGTTGGTGCCCAGCACGCGCTCCTCGCAGGTGTTGAGCCGGTCGCCGTCCTCGTCCAGGGACACGTTGCAGCCGTTGATGATGTCCGGCTGGAGCGGGTCCAGTCCCATGCGGACCTCGACGCCGTCCATCAACCCGTCCTGGTCCGTGTCCTGGCGCAGGGGGTCGGTGCCCATCAGCTCCTCATCCTCGTCGGGCAGGCCGTCTCCGTCGCTGTCGACGAGCACCTGTCCAGCGCGCACCACCACGTTGCGGTTGTAGGCGAAGAAGCGCTTGAGCTTGAGGGTGTTGGTCCGCGCGGCGTACTGGATGTTGGTGAGGGTGCCCGACAGGCCCGCCGCGTCCGTCTCCAGCGGCTCGGTGCCGCCGGCGGCGGCGATGGCGGCCACGTGCTGGCGGGTGATGGGGTCTGGCGTCTCGCCGCGCACGTAGATGGGCTGCACCACCACCTCGCCCGCGCTGAACTGCGAGGCCAGCGCCTTGATTTCGCCGGTGACGGCGGTGAGCTCACACTGGCTGCACGCCGACGTGTTGCCCAGCGCGCTGCAGCGCGAGTCGAGCCCCACGTTGAAGGCCGGGTTGGCGCAGCTGGTGTCCTGGCTGCGGACCACGACGACGATGACGTAGCGCGTGCGAGCGACCTCGCCGCGGCAGGACGTCTGCATGTCGCCCGACAGCAGCGTCTTGGCCAGCCGCAGGGCGGCGCGGACGCTCACGGGGCCGGACTCCTGGTAGGTGGCGTAGCGCGGCAGCGCGGCCTGGAAGTCGGACGCATCCGAGAAGCTGCCCAGCAGGCCGGTGGCCACCGTGTGGTACGCCACCAGGCTGAAGTGGACGAAGGGACCGGAGAAGCGGCTGGAGAGCGTGGACAGCGCATCGGTGGCGTAACCCACCACCTCGCGCTCGACGCCTTCGCCGCCCTGGAGCGCGAAAATCACCTTCGTGGGAAAGGCCTCGCCGCCCGCGAGCGGCACGCAGACCGTCCCAGAGAAGCTGGCGCGGTCCTTTCCGCCGGGTCCCCGGCCATTGAGCGCGTAGAGGCCCGCGTCGGAACACGACAGCAACAGCACGGGAATGAGCCAGACGGACCGCGAGAGGGCGCGCATCAGTCCGATTGTACACCTTAGGCCCCGGTGACAACGCAAGTGCTCGTGACACGAAGCCCGCAGGCACCGCTCAAGTGGCACAGCCCGGGCCGACAATTCGCCCCCCCGTGGAACGGGCGTCGAGCCACCCGGAGGCGCCGTGAAGCCCGGTGTCCTCCGGGTATGGGCAGCCAGGTGACATCCTACAGGGTGAGCAGGAACGCCAGCAGGTCGTCGCGCTCTTCAGGCGAGAGCGCCCTGGCGTCGCCATGCTGGGGCCCGGACGTCTCCAGCAGCGCGCGCAGCGCGAAGCGCGTCTCCACCACGAGCCGGTGGTCCTTCACCCCGTAGCCGGCGGTGGCGCTCGTCAGCAGGGGCCACACGTCCCACGTCCCCACCAGGGAGGGCGTCGCCGCGCCGGGCGCCAGGTCCTGCTGCTCCAGCCGCAGCGGCAGCGCCACGGGCGTGCCCACCTCCAGATACCGGCCCCGCGTGGCCAGGTCCTGGTCCAAGGTGTAGAGCGGCGCCGGGTGACACGTCGTACAGGCGCCCTTGCCCTCGAACAGCGCGCGTCCTCGCGCCGGCCGCCCCACCCTGCCGTCCGGCAACTCCACCGCCTCCAGCGGGGCACCGTCCTCGCCGCGATGGGGGTTGGGCGGGGTGACGATGAGCGCATTGAAGAGGGCCAGCGCCTCCACCTCCGACGGCGACGGGGCCGGGTTGTGGAAGCGGTTGCGCGCGCCCACGAAGCGCACCGTGTCGACGAGGCTGATGTGACTGGCGGGCGTGAAGTACGGCGGCGTGTCGCGGCTGCCTCGCAGCGTCGTGGAGCGGTAGATGCGGTTGGGCTGCGTCTTCTCGTAGAAGATGCCTCCCGTGTGGCCCTCGATGTGGCAGCCGTCACAGGTGATGCCCGTGCGTCCCAGGTCCGCGTAGTAGAGGACCTGCCCCAGCCGGCGCTTGGCCTGCGCGCGGGACGTCTCCACCGGAAGCTGACGCACCACCCGCGCCTTGCCCGCCTTCGCCTCGCGCACGTCCACCACCGCCACCGTCCGGGTGAAGCGGTTGAGCACATACAGCGTGCGCGCGTCGGGTGACAGCGCCAGCGCGCTGGGGCCTGAATGGAGCGCCTCGCCCGCCCTGCCCCGGACCCCGAAGTCCTCGGGCGGCCGGATGCGCGGCGTGCCTTCGGGCGGCGCCACCGCCACCTCCTGGAGCACAGCGCGCCGAGCGGGCGCGTCTCCCGACACCAGCGCTCGCGCATCCAGCACCCGCACGAGCCCCAGCCCCACGTCCGCCGCGTAGAGCAGGCCCGCGCCGTCATCCAGCGCCAGCCCCTCCGTGCCTCCCGCGCCGAAGCCCCGGTGCCGCACGTAGCTGCCCCGCGAGGGCTCCACCACCGACACGCCGCTGTTCGCGCTCACCTCCATGCGCTGGGGATTGGGCCCCACGTTCGGCCCCAGGCTCGACATGAAGACGTGCCCCAGCCGCTCGCTCGCCACCAGGAAGCGCGGCGCCTTGCCGCCCATCACCTGCTCGCGGAAGCGCTCGGTGTTGCCCCCGACAATGGACACGCCCGGGCCCGGCGCCACCGTGGAGACGAGCGCCCCATCCTCCTGCCGCAGCAACTCCAGTTGCCCCGTCTGGAGGCTGCCCACCGCCAGCAGGTCCTTCCACCGCGCCAGGGCCCGCGGGTTGGGGTCCACCGGCGCCGACCACCGCACGCGCCCATCCGCCAGCGACAGCGCCCGCACCTGGTCCCGCACGCGCTCGGCCACGAAGGCCACGCCGGCACGGCCATCCACGGCCAGCCCCTCCGCCCCCAGCGGCGCGGGCAGCACCCGAGGCGCGGCCTCCGGCGCGTCCAGCGCGTACAGCCACAGCTCCGGCTGATACCGGTGCGCCACGCCCAGCCAGGGCCGGCCGTCCGCATCCGTCCAGGCCGCCAGCGCGGAGGGACCG
This sequence comes from Myxococcus sp. AM009, assembly GCF_013372605.1. Taxonomy (NCBI): domain Bacteria; kingdom Pseudomonadati; phylum Myxococcota; class Myxococcia; order Myxococcales; family Myxococcaceae; genus Myxococcus; species Myxococcus sp. AM009. The sequence continues at coordinate 49,820 of NZ_JABXEP010000024.1, read as the reverse complement.
TCTCCCGTGGCCAGCCGCGACACGCGCCCGCTGTCGACCTCCAGCGCGAACACCGTGTCGGTGGGCGACGAAGCGATGAAGAGCGTGCGTCCATCCGGCGCGGACACCATCGCCGTCAAGTCAGTGAAGGCCGCGTCATTCACCACCGTGAGCCGCGCCGAACCCTCCGACTCGGTGCCGTCCGGCCCGACGAGCCGCGCCTCCACCACCGCCTGCGGCGCCTCCGCTGGCAGGCTGAGCCTCGCGGGCAGCCGCGCATAGGCGTGCGTGGCATCCACCACCGTCAACGGCAGGCGCAGCGACAACGGAGGCCCCAGCGACAGCGACAGGCCCGACACCAGCCGCTCGCCCTGGATGGAGAGCGGCTGGGAGGTCTCATTGCTCGTGAGCCGAGGCCCCACCGACGACAAGACAGGGCGTTCGGCCTTGGTGACCGAAGCGGGCGCGGCTGCTTGACGGAGCCGATGCACCACCACTCCCGCGGCGACCATCGACACGCTCAGCACCGCCAGCACCGCACGCCTGCGACTCCTGCTCATCCGCGCCAGTAACCTCCGCGCGCGAGCATACCCATCAGCCCGGCGAGCTCGAAACGCAGCACCGCACGCCATCTTTCCAGCGTCCCGGAAACATCCCGCCCTACCGTGGTGGACGCGCCCCACATGGGGTGGAGTGCCCTCTACACCTGGGCGCGCACAGCGTCACATGTGCGCGCCGGAGTGTGCGTTGACAGGTCGGTACACGCATCGCTTAACCTGTTGATGATGCGACGCTTCCTCCTCTGCATGGCTGTCGCCCAGCTCATCGGCGTCGGTACGCTGGTGGCTCCGACCGAAGCCTGGGCCCAGAAACGTGGCCGTACCTCGCGCCAGGCGAAGTCCAGGGCCGCCAAGAAGGCGGCCGCCAAGGCGCCGCCGAAAATCGAAACCAAGGGCGCGTCCGTGGTGGACCCCGTGACGGGCGACGCGGCCACGGCCTCCTCCAACCCGCTGCCGCAGCGGGGCCCGGCGCGCATCGACTTCGATGACCGGCTCATCCAGGGACAGACGAACAAGTCCGGAGCCGTGTACCTCTACGACCGCAAGGAACTGAAGACGCGGTCGATGATCCGCGAGCGCGAGAGCTTCCGCTCCGAAACGCTCTCCACGGTGTACGACCCCTAGGGCAGCACCGCCCCCCAGCCCTTGAATGGAGCGTCACTGTTGAGCGGTCAGCCCAGCGTCCTGCAAGTCGTCATCCTCCGCGACGGTCTCCTCGTGGGTACCGAGGTGTTCGTCCCGGGCACCTATGCGCTCGGCTCGGATTTGTCGTCCGACCTGCGCCTGGATGACCCGTCCGTGGAGCCGCGGCACGCCCTGCTCTACTTCCAGAACGGCCGCGCGGCGGTGCAGGACGCGGGCTCCAGCACGGGGCTCTTCGTCAATGGCCACCGCGTCTCCGCATGTGAAATCCGGCCGGTGGATGAGGTCCTCTGCGGGCCGTTCATCCTGAAGACGCGCGTGCTGTCGCAGAAGCCGCAGGAGGCCAAGCCGCAGCCGCCTCCCGAGGTCGCCGCGCTGCTTGGCGCGGCCCAGGCGCCCACGCCACTCGCCCCGCCGCCGCAGCACGCCGCGGCCTCGCAGCACGCGCCGCCGCAGCAGCACGCCGCGGCCCCCGCGCGGCAGCTCCGTCCCGCCACGGGCGTCCCTCCGCTGTCCGCCACCATGCCCGCCGCGCGCGCCCCACAGCAGGTCGCCGCGGTTCCTCCCGTCCACGTGGCGACGCAGGTGGCCTACCCCACGCCCGCGCAGCCCATACCCGCGGTGGCCGTGGTTCCGCCCGTGACTCAGCAGGCCGCCGTCCACGCCGCTGGGGCCCACGCGCATGGCGTCCCGCAGGCGCAGCCCGCCGTCATCCCCGTGTCTGGCGCGCAGCAGGCCCCCGCGGGCGTGCCGGCGAGCACGGTGCCCTCGGTCCGCCGCAGGGCCGCGCCCGAGCCGGCCCCCGTGGCCAACCCGGGCATGCAGTTCGCGGACGAGCTGATGGCGGATCTCGCCCTTGATCCGCTCCCCTCGCCCACCGGGCCGCTGCTGGAGGAGCAGCGCACGCTGACGCGGCCCACACATGCGCCGCGCATCGCGTCCGGCAAGGGCACCGCGCAGCTCTATCTGGAGCTGTACTGGGGCGCCGTCCGCCGCGACGCGCGCCGCTTCGCGCCGGACAAGAAGAAGCCGGTGCAGGCCTCGCTGGACCTCGAGGGGGCCATGCCCCTGTGGGGCTTCACGCTGCCGGAGGGCGCGCCCTTCACGCTGGCCGAGCCGCTCAACAACGCCTTCCGCCTCTTCGTGCCGCCGGGCACCGACGTGGAGAAGAGCGCGGGTGACGGCCGCTTCACCCCCGTCACCGGCGCGGCCCTGGAGTCCGACGGCAGCCGCCGCTTCCTCACGCTGCGCGAGGGCACCGCCGCGCGCCTGACGCAGGGGCAGATGTCCCTGGTGGCCTACGCCGCGCCCAAGCCCGCGCGCGTCTTCGTCAACCCGCTCAAGGGCCTGCCCTGGCTGACGCTGACGTGCCTGGGCCTCTTCGCCTCCGCGATGGCCGCGTTCCTCGTCTTGAAGCCACACCAGCCGGAGGTGGCGGACTTCCAGCAGAAGAGCCTGCCCCCCGTGGCGCTGCGCCTCATCGCGCCCGAACCGAAGAAGAAGGAAGAGGCCAAGAAGAAGCTGGAGGCCATCAAGCAGCAGGCGAAGAAGCCCACCAAGGAGAAGGTGGCGCAGAAGGCCCCGCCCAAGCCGGCGGAGAAGACGCCGCCGCCGAAGCAGCCCGAGCAGGCGGTGGCCGCCGCCCCGCCGCAGAACAAGGCGCTCAAGGCGCTGGCCAAGCTGTCCGCCGCGGGACCCGCCACCAAGGACCTGCTCGCCGCCGTGGACAAGCTCGGCAGTGGCCCCGGCAGCAAGAACGTGAAGAACTCCAACTACAAGCTGTCCGGCCTCATCGGGAAGGCGCCCATCGCCAACGCGGGCGTGGGCACCTTCGGGTTGGGCGGCGGCGGCAAGGGCGGCGGCGCCACGCTGGGCGCGGAGCTGCTGCGCGGCAAGGGCGGCGGTGGCATCGGCGCGCTGGGCGCGGGCCGCGTGGGCAAGGGCAAGGTGGGCGGCACCGTCACCCGCGCCACGGCCCGCAGCATCGCCTCCACGCAGGGCACGGTGGACCGTGAGGCGGTGGCGCGCGTCATCAACAGCCACCTCAACGAGGTCCACGGCTGCTACGAGCGCGCGCTGCTCAAGGACCCGGGGCTCGCGGGCAAGGTGGTGCTGCAGTGGACCATCGGCGCGAGCGGCCGCGTGGTGGCCGCCAAGACGAAGTCCTCCACGCTGCGCAATGCCTCCGTCGAGTCCTGCATCCTCTCCAAGCTGAAGTCGTGGACGTTCCCTTCCCCCAAGGGTGGCGTCGTCATCATCACCTACCCGTTCCTCTTCAACTCGGTCGGCTACTGACGTGGCCTCAGTCCGCGCGTCCGTTCCCGTCCTCCCCCAGGAAGCCCCCACCGTGCGATACGCCCTGCTCATCCTCTTGCTGCTGACGCCCGGACTCGTCCGCGCGCAGGCCGAGGCGCTGGAGAATCCCGGCGCCGTGTCCGCCATCCAGGAGCGGCGATTCCGGATGCACCACGAGCTGCTGCTCGGCGTGGGCGTGCTGCCGGCCAACGCCTACTACAAGGGCCTGGTGGGCACCGTCGGGTACACGTACCACTTCAGTGACACCTTCGGGTGGCAGGTCGGGCGCGGCACGTACAGCTACAACCTGCAGACCAGCCTGCGCCGTCAGCTCGAGCGCGACTTCAACACGTCCCCCAACGCCGCGGCATTCCAGGACCAGGTGCAGTGGATGGTGGGCTCGGACCTCATCTGGAGCCCGCTCTACGGGAAGATGGCCTTCCTCAATGAGTCCGTGCTGCACATCGAAGCCTTCCTGCTGGGCGGCGGCACGGTGGTGAAGCTCGACCGGGACGGCGGCTTCAAGCCCGCCGTCAACGTCGGGCTCGGCCTGCGCCTCTTCACCGGCAAGACGCTGTCGCTGCGCCTGGACGTGACGAACAACACCGTGTTCACCGGCCCCACGCGCGTCATCCAGGTGCCGCTCATCCAGTTCGGAACCGCGTTCAACTTTGGCGCCACGGAATGACCTCCCGCTCGCTCATCGCCGCGCTCACCAGCGCCGCGCTCCTCGTGTCTCCAGCGCCCGCCGCCGCGCAGTCTCCGGCCGCCGCGCAGCCCACGTCCCCCGCTCCCGCGCAGGGCTCGCCTCCAGCGGGAGGAGCGGCCGCGGCCCCCTCAGACGCCAAGGCCGAGGCCGCTGACGCCGGCAAGCCCGCCGCGAACGCCGCGGCCGAGGAAGCGCCGCCTCCCGCGCCGCAGAAGGTGGACCCGGGCGTCTTCGACAAGGCGCTCAAGGATTACTTCGACGGCAAGCCGCGCGACGCCGCGGGGCCCCTCCACGCCTGGCTGCAAGCCGCCCCCAAGACGGATGAGAACTACGCCTGGGGCCAGTACTTCCTCGCGCGCAGCCTCATCGACCTGGGGCTGACGCACGCGGGGGCCTCATACCTGGCCCGCATCGCCCGCGAGCGCTCCAACCCCAACGCGCTGCCCCGCGCCCTGGACACGCTCAAGGCGCTGACGGACCGGCCGCACGACGAGGTGATGATCGAGCAGCAGGTGTTCGGCGCGCTGGACCTGGGCTTCCTCCCGGAAGACACGGGCGCGTATGCGCACTACCAGCAGGGCCTGGTGGACCTGCGCGTGGGCAACGAGCGCTGGGCCAACACCCACTTCGCCAAGCTGTCGGAGACGACCGCCGAGGCCAGCCACGCGAAGTTCGCGCTGCTCGTCACCCGCCTGAAGCAGGTGAAGGAGCCGTCGGACGAAATCATCGCCGACTTCCTGGCGCTGTCCGAGGACGAGAAGCTCACCCGCGAGGCGCGCAACGAGGCGGCGCTGGCGGTGGCGCGCCTGCGCTACGAGCGCAAGGACTTCCAGGGCGCGCTGGAGGCGTATGACCGCGTGAAGCTGCCCGAGCTGGACCCGGGCCGCGCCAGCCTCTACCTGGAGGAGGCGTGGACCCGCTACAAGCTGGGGGAGCTGCGCGCGTCGCTGGGCATCCTCACCACGCTGGACGCGCCGTCCTTCCGCGACGAGTTCATGCCGGACAAGTACCTGCTGCGCGCGCTCATCTACCGGGACTTGTGCCACTACCTGCCGGCCAAGCGCGCCGCCAAGGAGCTGACGCGGCGCTTCGCGGACTCGCTGGAGGCGGTGCGCAACCGCGAGGACCTCACCCAGGACGTGCGCCTGCGCCGCGCCGCCAACGCCCACGGCAGCACCCAGCGCGCCGCGCGCTTCCTGGAGACGCTGGAGCTGGAGGGCGAGCGGCTGGGCCGCTACGCCGGCAGCTTCGGCGACCGGCTCTTCTCGCACCTGACGAAGCTCTATGACTTGTCCCGCGCCGAGGCGGTCCGCGTCCATGACGCGCGGCTGGCCGAGGCCGTCCGCCAGGAAGCGGACACGCTGCTGCGCGCCGCCGAGCAGGTGCGCCTGATGGAGTACGAAGTGGGCTTGAAGCTGTACGAGCGCGTGAAGAAGGGCGCGCGGATTGTCGCGCCGGAGGACGAGCAGATTCTGTCGCCCACGCAGACGGCCTACCGTTTCGACGGCGAGTACTGGAACGACGAGCTGCGCTCCTACCGGGTCCGCATCGACAGCCGCTGCATCGAGGAGACGCCATGACCGGCCACCTGACGGGCCTGATTGCCGCCGCGATGCTCGCGGCCGCCCCGGGCGGGGCCGGACGTCCCGGCCCGGGCATCAACCCGATTGTCTCCAAGGCCAAGGAGCGCGACGAGCTCATCGCCAAGCTCAAGCGCGACATCTTCAAGGTGGACCGCGCCCTCGGCGAGACGGAGCGCCTCATCTCCAAGAGCCGCAACGCGCCCTACCTGCCGGACCTCCAGTTCCGGCTGGCCGAGCTCTACGTGGAGAAGAGCCGCTACGTGTACTACCTCCAGGCAGAGACGCGGCCGGAGGGGGCCAGCGGCGCCATCGTCTCCCCCGAGACGCGGCTGATGAAGCAGAAGGCCGTGCAGCTGTACTACCGGCTGCTGCGCGAGTACCCGGACTTCAAGGACGGCGACCAGGTGACGTTCTACCTGGCGCACGAGCAGCGCGAGCTGGGCCAGTTCGACGAGATGCTCAAGACGCTCGGCGACCTGACGCGCAAGTTCCCTGGCAGCCCGCTGCGCCTGGAGGCCGAGCAGATTCTGGGCGACCACTTCTTCGACAAGGCCGACCTGGGCCAGGCGGAGAAGCACTACCAGGCGATTCTGGAGGCCCCGCCCTCGCCGGTGCACGACCTGGCCCGCTACAAGATGGGCTGGATTCGGGTGAATCAGGCCAAGCACGCGGAGGCCGTCACCTTCTTCGAGGCCGCCGCCGCCAGCGCGCCGCTGCCCGGCGTGGACGTGAAGAAGGCGCTCAACGTCAAGCGCGAGGCCCTGCTGGACCTCGTCTACAGCTACACCGAGGCCAAGCCGGCCAAGGGCGCGCTCAACTACTTCGAGAAGCTCAGCGACAGCCGCGCCACCTACGCGCTCGCGCTGGACAAGCTGGGCAACCGCTACTTCATCAAGCAGCAGTACGAGTGGGCCATCCCCGCGCTGCGCAAGCTGATGGAAATCCAGCACGACCCGGAGCTGGACCTGGAGCGCGGCCAGAAGCTCTACGACGCCATCAAGGCCTCCAAGGGCAAGGTGCTGCCGGACGCCGAGGACCTGCGCATCCTCGTGCGCGCCGCGGTGCAGAGCAAGACGGACCCGGAGCTGCTGGAGGCCGAGCGCAAGAAGCACCTGGTGGAGCTGGAGGAGATGGCGCGCGACCTCTCCACCCTGCTCCACGTGGAGGCGCAGAAGAAGAACGACAAGGCGCTCTACGTGAGCGCGGCGGAGGCCTATCAGGCGTACCTGGGCCTCTTCCGGCCCCAGCAGCACGTGCGCACGATGATGAAGAACCGCGCGGACGCGCTGTTCTCCGCCAACGCGTACCCCGAGGCCGCGCGCCAGTTCGAGGAGCTGGCCCGCTACCACGTGAAGGCCAAGGACGCGAAGGGTGAGGAGGAGGCCCTCAACGCCGCGCTGCTGGCGCACTTCTCCACGCTCAAGCCGGAGGAGGCGCAGAAGCGCAACGCCTTCGAGGTGGCGGACGCGCGTCAGGCCATGAAGCTCTTGGGCGCCGACTTCGTGTCGCGCTTCCCCCGCAGCGAGAATGCCCTGGTGGTGAAGTTCAACATCGCCCGCGCCTACTACGAGGACGGCGAGTACCCGAAGGCCGCGGAGCTCTTCACCGCCTTCGCGCTGAGCCACCCGCAGCACAAGGAAGCCCCCGTCGCGGGCAACCTGGCGCTGGACAGCCTGCGGCAGCTCAACGACTTCAAGGGCCTGGACGAGACGGGCAAGAAGCTGCTGGGCGCGCCGCTGCCGGCCAGCTTCCGCGCGGACGTGCAGAAGATCCTCACCCAGAGCCGCGCCGAGGCGCTGGACGAGCTGGCCCTGCAGAGCGCCCAGGAGACGGGCGACGTCATCCAGGGCCTGGTGAAGGTCGCCGACGAGAACAAGAACACCGACATCGGCGAGAAGGCGCTCTACGGCGCGTTCACCGCGGCGCGCGAGAAGCGCGACATGCAGGCCGAGCGCGAGCTGGGCGCGAAGCTGGTGCAGGACTACCCGAAGAGCCAGTACCTGTCGGACGTGCTGCTGACGCTGGGCCGGCACGCGGCGGAGGCCGCGGCGTTCGGAGAGGCGGCCGGCTGGTTCGAACAGGTGGGCCAGAAGCTGGGTGGCGACTTCGCCGCCGTGGACGGCTGGCTGGCCGGCGCGCGGCTGCGCATGGCGCTGGGCGAGCACAAGGAGGCGGCGCGTGACTTGGAGGCCGCCGCAGACATCGCTGGCGCGCGCAAGGCGGACGTCCTGGTGCTGCTGGCGCAGACGCGGCTGAAGCAGAAGGACTTCGCTCGCGCGAAGACGGCGGCCGAGGCCGCGCTGAAGCTGGACCGCCACAGCGCCGCCGCCGCGGCGGTGCTGGCCGAGGTGCAGGCCACCACCGCGCCCACCGCCCCCGCCGACGCGCTCATCGCCACCCTCACCACCGCGGTGCAGGGCCCCAACGGCGGCACCGAGGAGGCGGCGAAGGGCCTGTGGTACCTGGGCGAAATCCTCTACCGCGGCTACAGGGACTTGCCCGCGGACCAGGTGGAGGAGAAGGTCGCCGCGCTCCAGAGCATGGAGGGCATCTACACGCAGGCCGCGTCGCTGGGCTACGCCGAGTGGGCGGTGGCCTCGCTGTGGCGGCTGGCGCTCGCGTACGGCCACATCGCGGACGTGGTGGAGAGCACGGCCCTTCCCGCCGGCCTCTCCGCCGCGGAGGCGCAGCAGTTCCGGGCCGCGGTGAAGGAGCAGGTGACGCCGCTGAAGGCGCGCTCCGACGAGGCGTTCAAGGCCTGCTTGTCCCGCGCCGAGTCCCTGGAGGTCTTCAGCGCCGCGGTGGTGGGCTGCCGCGCCCGCGCGGAGACGGCGGCGCTGCCAGTGCCGCAGCCGGGAACGCCCACGCAGCCGGCGTCCCTGGAGGAGCTGCGCAAGAAGGCCGAGCGCACGCTCAACGCGGAGGCGCTGGAGGCGCTGGGGCTGGCCTACCTGGACGCGCGCCAGTACGGCATGGCGCAGCTCACCCTGGGCCGCGTCACGGAGCTGCAGGACACGCGGGCCTCGGCGCACTCCGCGCTGGGCCTGGCGCTGCTCCACATGGGTGACGCCATGGGCGCGCGCGAGGCCTACGGCCGCGCCATGGACTCCGACCCCACCTTCGGCAAGGCGCGCCTCAACCTGGCCGCGCTGCGCTGCCGCTTCGGCGACGTGGACGGCGCCCGCCGCGAGCTGGCCGTGCTCAAGGACGTGGCCTCGCTGGGCGGCAACGACGTGGATGGCGGGTGGAAGGCATGCAAGTGAGGCCCGCGCGTGCATCGTGGCTCGGCGTCCTGCTCACCGCCGCCCTCTGCGCCTGTGGCGACGAGGGCGGGCAGTTGGAGGGCAGCGTGACGTCGCTGCTCGACCTGCGCTACGACCGCGCGGAGGCGCAGCTGGCCGAAGGCGAGCTGGCGGTGAACTTCGTCACCCAGCAGGGCACGGGCACCAACACGGTGCTGAAGGTCAGCGCCCGGGTGCAGGACATGCTCCCGGAGGGCTACACCGGCTCGCTGGACGTCAACCTGGCGGAAGTCCTGGCCAACGGCGCCCAGCGCGGCGCCATTGGCCGCAACGTGCTGGATGAGCCGGCGCGGACCTTCCCGGAGCTGCGGGTGGGTGGGCTGAAGGTGAAGGCCCTTCCCAGTCAGCAGGGGCAGCGCATCTCCGGCGAGTTCCACGTCACGTTCGTCAACGGCACCCACACCTATTCCGGGCGCACCATCTTCGGAAGCTTCGAGGCGACGGTTCCATGAAGCGCTTTGTCCTGCTCACCCTCCCCCTGCTCTCCGCGTGCGGCGCCAGCTACAACATGCGCGTGCCCGACTCGCTGGAGAAGAAGCTCCCGTACGAGGCGCGCATCGAGCTGCTGGAGGCGGAGAACAACCTCGCGCTCGCCATCGACAAGGTGGACGAGGCCGACAATGAGATTGGCCGCGCCCGCGACCACATCCGCCGCGCCCGCTCACGCCAGGAAGCCGCGGAGGATGAAGTGGACCGCGCGTCGGACGAGGTGTCCCGCGAGGTGGCGAAGCTGGCCATCGCCGAGGCCGAGGCCCGCGTGGAGTATCTGCGCGCCCGGCAGCGGCTCACCGTGGGCCTGCGGGACGTGGAGCGGCTGGCGCTGCGCTGCGCCTTCGCGGAGTTCGAGCTGGCCCGCCTGCAGGTCGCCCGGAAGGCGAAGGTCGAGGGCAGCGAGCGGCTGGACCCGAAGGACTTCGAGGAGCAGGTCTCCGAGTGCAAGGCGGAGGTGAAGGAAGAGCGCGCCGAGCTCACGGGAGACGAGAAGGAAGAGAAGACGGCGCGGGAGGCGTGGGAGGCGAAGAAGGCGGCGCTCGCGAAGAAGACCTTCGACGCGCGCGCGAGTCCCTACGTGGAGAACCTATAATGAAGACTGCCAGCTTCCTGGTGCTCCAGCTCCTCACCGCGCAGGCCGCCGAGCCCGACACGGCCACGCTCGAGCGCACCGCCGCCGTGGAGAGCGCGCGGTTGGCCGAGGCCCCCGATGACGCGGACGCCCTGTATCGCCTGGGCACCGCCTTCCTCGCGCTCAACACGCCGAAGAAGGCCGTGGCGCCCCTGAAGAAGCTGGTGGACCAGGAGCCGGACCTCATCCCGCCGAAGCTGGCCCTGGCCCGCGCGCTGCGGCTGTCCGGGGAGCCGGGACAGGCGCGCGCGGTGCTGGACACGGCCATCGCCGCCTTCCCCGAGGAGTCCACCCTCCGGGCGGAGCGCGGCCTGCTGGCGCGCGTGCTGGATGAGCGCGACGTGGCCATCAGCCAGTACGCGGTGGCGGTGGAGCTGGCGCCCCAGGACGCGGAGCTGCGCTTCAACCTGGGCGAGGCCCTGCAGCGCGCCAGCCGCACGGACGACGCCATCGAGGCCTACCGCGAGGCGCTGAAGCTGGACGCGAAGCTCAACGTGGCCCGTGTGAATCTGGGCAAGGCCCTGGCGGAGAAGGGCCTCAACGGCGAGGCCAAGGAGACGCTGCGCGAGGCCACCCGGCAGAAGCTGGGTGACACCGAGGCGCACTACAACCTCGGCGTGCTCCTCATGCGGGAGAACGACCTGGACGGCGCCATCGCCGAGTACCAGCGCACGCTCGCCGCGGACCCCAAGCACGCCAGCGCGCACAACAACCTGGGCGTGGCGCTCAACGGGAAGGACGACCCGCGCAAGGCCACCGACGCCTTCCTCAAGGCCATCGCCGCGGACCCGAAGTTCGCCGAGGCGCACTTCAACCTGGGACTGGCGTACTACCAGCTCGGTGACAACGTCCGGGCCATGAAGGCCTTTGAGAAGGCCGTGGTGCTGGAGCCCCAGCGGTCCAGCGGGCCGTACATCCAACTGGGCCACCTGTACCTGACGCAGGGCAAGAAGAAGCAGGCCGTGGCGGCCTTCAAGAAGGCCATCGAGAAGAGCGCCGAGGACGGGAAGAAGACGACCGAGGCGTACCAGGGACTCGCTCGCGCGTGGCTCAGCCTGGGCAAGGCGGATGAGGCGGTGGCCACCCTGAAGACGGCCGTGGACGCCTTCCCGAAGGACGCGAGCGCCCGCGCCGCCTATGGCGAGGCCCTGCGCGCCAAGGGTGATTTGGATGGCGCCATCGCCGAGTACGAAGTGGGCGTGAAGCTCTCCCCCACGCCGGAGAACCGGCTGGCGCTCGCGGATGTGTACGCGCAGAAGCGGGTGGGCGCGAAGGCGCAGCCGCTCTACAAGGCCCTCTTGGAGGAGGACCCCGCCAATCGCGCCGCGAAGCTGGCGCTCGCGGACCTGCTGCTGGCCATGGGCGACTATGTGGCGGCGGAGGGGCTGCTCAAACCGCAGGACGGCGAAGAGGCCGACACCGCGGCGCTGGCGCGGCTGGGCATCGTCCACTCGCGGCGTGGGCGGCCGGACCTGGCCGTGTCGGAGCTCGAGGCGGTGGTGGCGAAGGACCCGGCGCAGTTGGAGGCTCGCGCGGAGCTGGGCTTCATCTACCTGCGTGGCGGCGACGGCGCGAAGGCGAAGAAGGCGCTGACATCCGTGCTGTCGGTGGACCCACGCCACTCGCTGGGCCTGCTGTACATGGGCCACACGCTGTACCAGCAGGGCAACACGAAGGGCGCGGAGAAGTCCTTCCGCAGCGCCGCGCAGTCGGACCCGAACTTCGCCGAGCCGCACAACGCGCTCGGACAGTTGCTGGAGGCGACGAAGCGCCTCGACGAGGCGAAGGACGCCTACAAGAGGGCCGTGCAGTTGCAGCCGGACCACCCGGATGCGAAGGACGCGCTGAAGCGGCTGACGGCGTCCGCGCCCACGCCGTAGGCCGCGCGCGGGCCCACGGCAGCGTGTGCGGGCATCGCGCCCGCGCAGTCCCGCGGGTGAGCCCAGCTACGTCGGCACGCCCAGCAACACCGCGCCCACCGCGACGAGCGCGGCGCCCGACAGCTGTCGTCGGCCCAGGCGCTCACCCTGGAGCGCCGCGAGCACCAGCGCGAAGGCGATGGAGGTGTTTCGAAGCGTCAGCACCGCTCCCGCCCCGCCCCCCGCCAGCGCCGTCAGCAACAGCCCGAACGACAGCGCGGAGATGAGCCCCGCCGTCAGGACGAGCCCCGGTGCGAGCAATGCCTCCCGGCGGAAGGCAGCCCACCCCTGCTGACGGCCTCGCTCCAGGAGGAGCACGGGCAGCGCGACGAGCAGGCCGGTGGCGAACAACGCAGGAGGCTGCGCGCCCGCCCCCAACGCCATCTTGTAGCTCAAGTGGTAGCCCGCGATTCCCACCGCCGACAGGGCCGCCCACGCCACTCCCATCCCCGTGGGCCCCGAGGGGCGGGACAGGTTCATCACCGCCAGCCCGACGCAGAGCATCACCACGCCCGACACCGTCCACGGGGACACCGCCTCCCCCAGCCACACCACGGACACGGGCCAGACGAGCAGCATCGCACCGCCACGCGACACCGTGTACGCGAGTCCGAGTGGCGCCTGACGCAGCGACCGCGCGAGCCCCGCGAGGTACACGCTCTCACACACGCCCGCCCATAGCGCCCAGGCGAACCCCTCCGTGCTGGAGAACGCGGGGCCCCGCATCCCCAGCGCCCAGATACCACTGGCCAGGATGACCACGGAGATGACGCTCACCACGCCCGCTTCCGGATTGGGATGACGCTTGAGCAGCGCGCTCCAAGCCGCGTGCAGGAGCGCGGACGACAACACCAGCACCAGCGCAGCAGTCTCCAATGCGGCTCCTCGACGAAGGCTCGTGCCCCTGACTCTTGGCGCACCGCTGGGTGCGCGATGGCGACGATTCGGGGTGCGCACCTGGCTCCGGGGCCAACTGTTCGACGGGCTCACCTGCACCCATGACGCGCCGACCTCTGTGCCTACGCCACGAGCAGGCTAACGCGTTTCATTCCTCGTGGGTCGGGCGCCAGCCCGGTGGATAACTGTTCGGAAATGTCGGGACTTTTACCGCCGCCAAAACCCCCGACATTTCCGAACAGCGACCTGCCAACCTCGGCCCGGCCCCTCTCTGTCAGGGCTCCTCATCCGTTGAGCCAGAAGGCGTGCCGTCCGCTGTCATGAGCACGGCGGGCAACTCAGGCCCCGTGGGCACTGGCTGGGGCTCCAGCGCAAGCGTCCGGCCGAATCGATGGCGCGCCTCCGCGTGCACGCCAAAGGACGCGCCCTCCGCATGCGCCACCAGCACGAGGTCTTCCGAGGGCGGCGTGCCAGCCTCGAAGGCCACGCCGTATGGCACGGAGCGCACGCCCTCCCCCACTCCAGGGGGAACGGTGAAGGCGGCCGCGCCCTCCGTCAGCGTGGCGCCGGCAGGAAGCGAGAGCCGCACTTCAACGGGTGCCTCGAAGCCCGCGCGCCGCTCCACTTCAGCCACAAGCCACACCTGCCCAGGCGAGGACGCCACCACCGTCCAGCTCACGCGCAGGGGCGAAGGAAGCCTCGCCGTGAGCCCAGCTCCCGGACCGGTGGCGTGCGCATGCCCAGCAGCGCCCAGCGTCGGCGCGTCGTCCGCTGGCCGTGCATCCTCCGCAGATGAAGAAGCACCACGGCTTGTCCAAGGCGCATGACCATGGCCTCGTGCCTCCTCCGTCCGGGCAGCGCGGTGCCCCGACGCGGGAGGCGCCGAGAGCGCACTGCGCGCGGAGACACCTCCCTGCATCGGAGACAGGGCAAGGTCCGCGAGAACCGGCGCCCGCACCACAGCCGCGTCCCCGGTGACGCGTGTGCGTACCACGGCTTCCTGATGAGCGAACGGCGCGAGGCGCTTGCGAGTCTTGCCGCGGAGGCGCTCCACCCCTGAAGCCACGCCCGTGGACAGGGCTCCCGCCAGCGCGAGCGCCAGGACGACGCCCGCCACTCGCTTGCGCGTCAGCAACATGCGGCCTCTCCGTGACATGGCGTCGTCATCGACATGCTCCGCGGCGTCACTGGCACAGCGGTGAGTGACTGAGATACGGGTAGGCGGACTCCGGCTCGGTGGCCGCGTCCATCACCCAGCGCGGGAAGCCCTGGCACATCATCGTGTCCAGGAAGTCCGCCAGGCAGGGAGCGGGGATGTCCGTCCGCGCCACGTCCACCAACTGGCCCGCCTCCACACGCCACTGGTGCCGCTGGTAGCCCCGTCGCCACGGCGCCGCGTTCATACCGGGGGCTGCGAGCGCCTCATACATCGGCTGCCGCGAGGACGTGCCCTTGCCGAGTCGGTAGAGGATGGCGGCCACCTCGCTCACCTCCAGCTTCTGCAGCAATCCCGCCTCCGGACGGGGCCGCGTCCACGCACCCGTCGCGGGCCGGCGCGCCTCCAGGTCCATCCAGAACATCGTCCCACCCTGCCTGTCGAAGTAGCGGGGACTGCCTCGCACGTCCGCGCTGAACCAGGTGGCCCACCCCTCACTCCACGCCTGTCCCGGGAAGGTGGGCACGCCGAGGTAGTGCGGGCCGCCCTCGTTCGGACTGGTGCCATGGCTGGCCATCACCCAGTGCCCGAGCTCGTGCAGCACCATCGCCTCCGACCACCAGGCCGCGTCGCCATCCCCCGGCAGCCACACCTGCGCGCCCCACGTCCGCCCCGCCGCCGTCACCGGCCACGGCGCGAAGCAGGCGCCGCAGGACCACGTCGTCCCAAAGCCGAGCCACACCACGACAGGCAGTCCCGCGCGGCCATACCGTCCCCGCGACTCGTGCCACGCGGCGCGCAGCGCGCTGAACACGGAGGCGGCTCCGGAGCCGTCCGCCTCCGCGATGGAGAAGACGCCCTGTCCGGCAACCGCGCGCGTGGACTGAGACCAACTCCAGATGCGCGCCGCGCTGCCCGGCACCTCCGTCACCTCCCGAGCCCCTCGCTGTCCCGGGTCCGCCACCGCGCAGGCCACGCGCGCGGCCGAGCCCAGCCCTGCCGCGTACACGACGATGCGGTCCTCTTCCCGAGGCTGCGCCGCGACCCGCACCGAGAACCGTCCATCCAGGCCCGACACCTGGAAGTCCATGAGCGTGGCCCCCTGATACGAGGCCACGAGGAAGCCTCCAGCCGGGACCCACTCCGCCTCGGCCGACCATCCGGTGAAGTCGGCATCCGGGAACCGGCGCGCGTAGCGCACGGTGCCGCTCAGCGTGGGCCCGGGCGCGCCACACCAGCCGCGCCCCTCCGTCTCCACGCAGCCCGCCGCGCACGCGCGCGCACGCCACTGCCCCTGGACACAGGCCTGCCACACACCGTCCGCCGAGCACCGCGAGCCGCCGTCCAGGCACGCCGCGCCCGCGGCGCAGTGGGCTCCGCCCTCCAGCACGCAGGCCTCGTTGGCACCGCAATCCTCCTGGAGATGCACGCCCTCCACGCACCGCTCCACGATGCGAGTCCCCAGACACCGCCCCCCCACCGGCATGGAGACACAATCCGCCGCGGTGCGCAGGGCCTCGCCGGGAAGAGCGGAGGCACACGCGCGGGCGCGGCACACCGTGTCCTCCGGCACACAGGCGGCATCACATGGCGGCCCGTCCTGCTCCGGCCCGCACGCCAGCACGAGGATGCCCAGGCACCACACCGCCGTTTCGAAACGCAATGCCGTGGCACCTCCGCGCCCGCCGAAGGGAGACGGGGCGGGGAGGCACGACAGCACGCCCGGTGTGCGACTTGGGAGCACCGGGCAGGCCAAGGCTCCCCTGCCCGTCTGCCGCCAGGGTGACGCAACGGCGCCCCCCACGGGAGAGGCCCTGGGTCATCACGCGCGGTGTGGAGGGGCACCGACGCCCAGGACCTGTCCCGCGGGGAGCTGAAGCCAGCGGGCACGGCTCCGTCCGTGCTCAGGGAGGCAGCGGCGTGCGACCCTCCGGGATGACCAGGGGACCGGGCAAGCCCGGCCACTCGACGACCTGCACGCGCAGGCCGAAGACGCGGGCCACCAACGCCTGGGAGAGCACCTTCGCCGGGGCGCCCAGCTCCACCACCCGGCCCTCGGCGAGCACGGCCATCCGGTGCGCGTAACGCGCGGCCAGGTTGAGGTCATGCAGCACCGCCAGCACCGCGCCGCCCTCCTGAGCGAAGCGTGCCGCCGCCTCCAGCACGAGGTGCTGGTGGGCCAGGTCCAGGCTCGCCGTCGGCTCGTCCAGCAGCAGGTAGCGGTGTCCGGAGGCCAACGGTTCGGAGAGCTGAGCCAACACCCGCGATAGCTGCACCCGCTGCCGCTCGCCCCCCGACAGCGTGAGGTACGAACGCGAAGCCAGGTGCCGCGCGTCGGTGGCATCGAGCGCCGCCACCGCCGCAGCCAGGTCCGCGCTGCCTTCAGCGCGGCTCGCGTGCGGACTCCGCCCCAGCAGCGCCACCTCCAGCGCCGTGAAGCCGAAGCTCAGCGACGACTCCTGGGGAAGCACGCCCAGACGCACGGCCCGCTCCCGCGGCTTCCAACGCGACAACGGGAGGCCGTCCAGGAGCACCTCGCCCGTCGAGCACGGCAGCTCGCCCGACATGGCGGACAGCAGCGTGGACTTGCCCGCGCCGTTGGGCCCCACGACGGCGAGCACCTCGCCGGGCCGCAGGGCCAGGTCCATGGGCCCCAGCGTCCGCCCACGGCCCCGCCACACCTCGATGCCACGCACCTCCAGGCTCATATGGCCCCCTTGCGCGACAGCAGCGCGACGAAGACGGGGACGCCCAACACGGACGTGAGCGCGCCCACGGGCAACTCAGAGGGGATGTCCGCCGTGCGAGCCAGCAGGTCCGCGCCCACCAGCAGCGAGGCCCCCAGCAAGGCGGACGCGGTGAGCAGCCGCCGGTGGTCCGGCCCCAGCGCCAGCCGCAACAGCGCGGGCACCAGCAAGCCCACGAAGGCGATGACCCCGGTGACGGACACCGCGGCCCCCACGCCCAGGGCCGCGGCGAGGATGAGCCGGCGCTTGAGGCGCTCGACGTCCACGCCCAGGTGCCACGCCTCGCGCTCCCCCAGCAGCAGGAGGTTGAGGGTGCGCGCCTCACGCAGCAGCAGGCCCAGGGCGATGAGCAGCGGGGGCGTGGCGGCCCCCACCACGTCCCAGGAGGCGCCGGCCAGGCTGCCCCAGGTCCAGAAGGTGATGGAGCGCAGTTGCGCGTCGGTGGCCATCTGCGTGAGCAGACCGATGCCCGCGCCCGCCCCCGCGCTGACGGCCACGCCCGCCAGGAGGATGCGCGCCGTCTCCGTGCGACCGCCCCCCCCACCCAGCCGATGCGCGAGCAGCGTTGCGCCCAGCGCGCCCATGAAGGCCGCGCCCGGCACCGCGAGCATCCGCAGCGAGCCCAGGTGGGCGCTGAGGGCCACGTCCATGACGATGGCCGCCACCGCCCCCAGCGCCGCGCCGCTGGAGGTGCCCAGCAGGCCGGGCTCCACCAGCGGGTTGCGGAACAACGCCTGCAGCGCGGCCCCACTGGTGGCCAGCACCGCGCCCACCATGATGCCGAGCGCCACGCGCGGCAGGCGGATGGTCAGCAGCACCGCCTGCGGCACGGACTCCAGCCTGTGGCCGATGTCCAGGCCCACCCGCTCCAGCAGGCTGCCCGCCAGCGCCAGCAGCGGCACCGTCACCGCGCCCACGGCGAGCGACAAGAGCGCCACGCCCAGCAGCAGCGCCGTCAGCAGCAGCCACGGACGCGGTGCTGCCGGCGGGAGGGGCTCCTGGGCGTGGCAGGTGGCGGAGACGGGCGCAATCCCCGACGCGCTCATTTGCGGCCCCCAGCCGGGGCCGCGTACCCATCCTGCAAGCGGCTCACGGCCTTGCCCAGGTGGGGCCCCAGCCCCATGAAGTGGACGTCGTCCACGGTGATGAGGCGCCAGCCGCGCACCTGTGACAGGCCGGGCGTGCGCGACAGGCCTGCCTCACCGCCCACCGGCTCCAGGGAGCTGGCCGGCATGAGGATGAAGTCCGGCGCCGCTTCGACCACCGCCTCCGGCGTCAGCGGCTTGTGGCCCGCATAGCCGGCGATGGCATTCACGCCGCCCGACAGCGTGACGAGCTCGCCCGCCGCCGTCCCCGTGCCCGCCACCATGAGGACGTTGGCCCCGCGCGCGTACAGCGCGAGGACCTTCGGCGGCTTCGCGTCCTCGCGCGCCGCCGTGCGCTCCCGCGCCTTGCGCAGGTCCGCGTCCAACTGCTTGACCAGGGCCTCCCCCTGCTCGACCTTGCCCAGGCGCCGCGCGAGCGTCCGGATGCGCTCACGCGTGGCGTCGACGGTGTGCTTGTTCGGCAGCACCACCACGTCCACGCCCACGGCCTTGAGCTGCTCGAGCACGCCCGGGGGGCCCGCCTCCTCGGACGCCAGCAACTGCGACGTCCCCAACGCGACGATGGCCTCGGACGACAGCGCCCGCTGGTAGCCCACCTTCGGCGACTTCCGGGCGGCCTCCAACGCCAGGCTGGTGTCGTCCACGCCCACCACCTGCCCGCCCGCGCCCAGCGCGAAGACGGTTTCAGTGATTGCGGGGCCAATGGTGACCAGCTTCGCCGCGTGGGCCGGGGCCTTGGCCGCCGCCTGGGGCTTCGCGGGCGCCGGCGCCGCCGCGTGCGCGAGCGAGGCCACCGCCATGAAGAGCCAGGACAGTCCGGACGCGCGGCTCATCGCGCCACCTCGCTCGCGGGCAGCGCCTGGGCCAGCGCCTCGGCGAGCGCCCGCCACTCGGGCGACTCGGGCTGCCCCGGCTTCCGCTTGCCGAAGATGAGCGCGATGTTGTCCCCCGCCTCGTTGAACAGCTCCACCGAGGTGACGACGCCGTCCCGCGTGGGCTTGCGCACGACCCACGCCGAGTGGACGTGGTCCGCGCGGACGTGGAGGTTGAAGTCCGCGTCCAGCACGTTCATCCACGGGCCCACCGGCTTCACGTTCTTCACCGGGCCGGTGTGAATCTGGATGCAGCCCGGGTTGCCCACGAAAATCATGATGGGCAGCTTCGCTTCGGCCGCCTTCTCCAGCACCCACGTCAGCGACGACGGCGCCACCGGGGTGGTCAGCTCCGGCTCGGCCAGGCGGAGCGCCTGGGTGCGCGCCACGCTGAAGCGGTTGAGCAGCATGAAGAACTCATGCGTGTCCTGGAGCGCGCGCCAGCCGGAGCGCAGACCCTCCGCGTCAATCTCACTGTCGGGCCTGGGCGCCGCCGCGGGCGTGGCCGGGACGATGCTGAGCACCGGCGACTGCTCCGCGTGGGTGAACTCCTTCACCAGGGCGTCGAACGTCTCCTCGCGCCCGGCCTCCTCCACGTAGATTTTGTGGACGGCCGTCCCCGACGCGTCGAAGAACTGGAGGCTGCGACGGAGGCCCTCGCCGTGCGGCTCGCGGAGGGCGAAGCCGAAGCTCCAGCGCGAGAAGAACAGCCGCAGGTCGATTTCCTCGTCCAGCACCAGCCCCTGCTTGCCGTGCAGCTCGATGTTGCGCCAGGTGCCACGCTTCTCGTGCACGGCCTGCGCGTTGCGCGTGAGCGACATCACCCGCCCCAGCGACTCGAAACGAGGCAGGAGCGCGTCCAGCCGGAGGTCCAGCCGGACGACGCTCTCGCCCAGTCCCGTGGCGAGCAACTGCGCTTCACTCACCCCCAGCTGCTCGGCGGCGTCACGGATGCGGGTGCGGGGCTGCTCCTCGCGGAGGGTCTGCCAGCGCTGGCGCAGACGGGTGGGCTCGGAGACGACATCAGCGTTCGCGGTCTGATTCATGTTGGACACCTGGAAGCGGGAGGAAGCTCAGTACACAGACGGCTGCGTCACGGCGCTGCCGCTGGAGGCGGGGCCAGGCACCTTCGCCCAGCGGAACGACAGCATCCCCGGCGTGCCCGCGTCGTCGTAGTAGGACTGCATGGCGACCTTGAAGTAGTCACCCGCGTCGGAGCGGACGACGTACACATTGCGACGCGCCGTGAGGGCGTGCGTCGTCATGTCATAGGCATACCAGCCGTCGCCCTGCTGGAAGGCGCTGTCCGGGTCCTCGCCCCGGTCCGGGCCGTCCTCGGCATCCGCGACGTAGCCCTCCGCCGGCGCTTGCGTCACCGCCGCGAAGTCCGTCTCGGGGAGCACCGCCACCGCCACGTCGCCGGTGCCACTCACGCCGCCCCGGGTGCGGACGTTGAAGCGGTTGAAGGCCAGGTCCCAGACAGTGTCCTCGGAGGAACTCACCTGCGCGCCCCGGTCCAGGTCCAGGCCAATCCAGTCCGCGCTGCTCGTCGCGTTCACGGTGGTGGTGTACGAGCCGTCATCGTTGGCCACGTGCTTCACGTGAGTGCCATCCGTCGGCGCGTTCTCATCCGGATTCCCCGGCTCCTGCGGGTCGGGATTCTGCGTGTCGCCGGGCGGCAGCTCCAGGTCATCGCCGCACGCGGACAGGGAGCCGGCCAGCAGCAGGGCGGCGGCGGTGCGGCCCAGGAAGGAGGAACGGGGAGAGAGGCGGGACATGAGGACTCCTTGAGTGAGTGAAAGGTGGAAGGAAGCGTCAGAGCCGGGCGGAGAGGCCGGCCTGGACGGCGCGAGGAGGAATGGGGAGGTCGGTGGGGTTGCCCGCGTTCGCGAGGTTGGTGCCCAGCACGAAGAACTGGAGCTCCTCGCGCAGGCGCCAGCCCAGCCGGGCATCCACGGTGACGTAGGTCTTCGCGTCGTACGGGTTGGCGACGCCGTCACCGTCCGTGTCCGGGTAGAAGGGGCGCGGCCCCACGAGCGCGCCGCGCACCCATGCCTCCAGGCCCGACGTCCGGTGTCGCCAGGTGGCCTGCGCGGTGAGGCGATGACGCGCCTGCCCCTCCAGCGCCAGCCCCGTCTCCTCAGAACGGCCGTCGGTGAGCGTGTAGCCCAGCTCCGCGGAGACGCGGCCCGGCAGCTGCTGGCGCACGCCCAGCTCACCGCCGCGCACGCGCGCACGCGCGATGTTCACGTAGGTGAAGAGCTGCTGCGGACCGACCAGCTCCGTGGAGACACCAATCATGTCCCGCAGGTTGTGCTGGAAGGCGCTCACCCACAGGAGCGAGGACGCCGCCGGCTTCACCTCCACCGACAGGTTGAAGCTGCGCGAGCGCTCTGGGCGCAGGTCCGGATTGCCGTGCACCCGGTAGCCCACGCTGGGGTTTTCGAAGTCGAGCAGCAGCTCCTGGAAGCCCGGCGCCCGGAACGCCCAGCCATAGCTGCCGCGCAGCGTGAGCCAGGACGCCGGGTCCATGCGCGCCGCCAACCGCGGCGTCACCGCCGTGCCGAACTGCGTGTCCGTGTCCACGCGCGCGCCCGGCACCAGCGTCAGCTTCCAGCGCGGCGCCAGGGTCCAGTTGTCCTGCACGTAGAGGGACGCGCGGGCGCGCTGGCCGGTGCCGTCCTCGCCCAGCCGGTTCGCCCGCAGCCATTCACCGAGCAGCTCCGCGCCCGCCACGAAGGCGTGGGCGTCTCCCACCTTCGCGTCCAGCTGCGCGCCCAGCCGGCCCTGCTGCTCGCGCGTGTCCTCGATGGTGTCCAACGCGTTGGAGCGGCGCTGGTCTCTCAGGTAGCGCCGGTTGAACCACGCATAGGCGCCATCCACGCGCAGCGAGGCGTTGTGGGACAGCGTCCACCGGGGAGACAGGCGCACGGAGAGCGAGTCATCCCGGCTGGCGCGGTCGAAGGTGGCGCCCGTCACGCCCACGTCCACGCCGCGCTGCACCCGCCGCGCATAGGTGGCGTTGGCCTGCAGCGCCGTGCCCTCGCTGACGCGCAAGTCTCCGCCCGCGGACGCGTCAATGCCATCCAGGCTGCTGCCCGTGGTGCCGATGCTCGTCGGGTCCAGGAGGTACGCGTCCCGCCGCGCCAGACCGCCGCTCAGGCGCAGGCCCCAGTCCTCACCCTTCGCCTCGCCGGTGGCGTCCAGCTCCAGTCGCTGCAGGGAGCCATAGGAGGCGCGCAGCTCGGCGCCCAGCGGCCGGCGAGCACGGCGGGTGATGAGGTTCACCACGCCCGCCACCGCGTCGCTGCCGTAGAGGACCGACGAGGGGCCCTTCACGACTTCCACCTGTTCGATGTCCTCGGTGGACAGGCGGGACAGGTCCACGCTTCCAGCGACCCGGCCGGCCACGCGCTCGCCATCCACCAGCACCAGGACGTACTCGGGCGACAAGCCCTGCAACTGCACCGTGGCGCCCGCGAACGTCTGGACCACCTGGAGCCCTGGATGCGCGGCGAGCAACTCCGACGCGTCCCGCGCCCCGCTGGCCAGGATGTCCGAGCGGGTGATGACCTCCGTGGCCACCGCTGAATCCTCGAGCCGCTCCGGTGAGCGCGACGCCGTCACCACCGTGCGCGCCTCCGGCAGCGCCTCCTCGGCGGACGCGGGCTGCGGCCCCGCATCGGCCTGGGCCACCCGCGCGTCGGACGGAGCCTCCGCGGTGGAATCCTCGCGGGAAGCCACCTCGGCGGCTGGCGCTTCACTGCCACCGCCCCACGCCGTCCACGGCATGGCACAGGCCAAGAAGAGCAAACACCCACGCCACGCCATGCTGCGTCCTCCGGCGCGAGGCCGGGGGCCTTTCACGCGAAGGCCCTGCAGGGCGCTGGGCTCAAGGGCCTCGGGCCTCAGGAAACAACCTCACTGCACCGGGCCCGCGCGGCCCGGGAACGACGCACACGTCAGCGGCCGGAGCCGCTCACCCGCGCACCACCACCTTCCGGCGGCGTCCGCTCCAGGGGCACCACCCGCGTCCGGTGACAGCGGCGGCACTTGAGCTCCACGCCCTCCGGCACCAACCGCGCCAGCAGGCTGCCGCACATGCAGCGCAGCTCCTCCGCCCCGCCTTCACCGTGGCAACCGTCGCGCATCACCGCTCCTGGCTCGAAACGCGGCGACGATATTGATAGTGATTTTCAAAGTCAAATGATTGGTAAAAAACCGTCCCTGCGAGAATCAGGGTGTGTGGGAGCGCGCCGCTCAGTGAACCTTGGAGCGCGCGGAGGTGTCGCGCGCCAGACGCACCTTGGGCGTCACCATGCGAGCGACACCAAAGTAGAGCTGCTCCTCGGTGTAGACCTTGCGCACCCGGCGGGGGCCGCCGGGGTGGTAGGCGGGGCCGGGCCGCTCCAGCCACTGGAGGATGCGCACCTCGCCAGAGTGGGCCATGGCGGCCAGCAGCTCCGGGGGGCACAGCTTGAGGTAGCGGCGCACCAGCGGCTTGAGCTTGCGGGAGAAGTTGCGCCCCAGCACGGCATGGCGCCGGCCGGCGTGCAGCGTCCCGTCGAAGCGGCGCGACAGGTGGAAGAGCTCGTGAATCACCGTCTCCACGCGGGCCTGCGCGGTGGAGCCCCGGAAGAAGAGCGGCCGGAGGGTGACGCAGTACAGCATCCGCGTGCCCTGGATGCGGATGATGGGCTTGCGGCGTCCGGTGCGGTCCGTGCTCTTCCCGCCCCGGAAGCACAGGGGCTTCACGGTCCCCCGGGAGGCGCGGCGGGCCTCGCCGGCCACCACGAGGATGCGGCCCGCCTTCACATGCCCGAACTCCGGCATCTTCGCCGCGATGTCCCGGATGAGGGAGCGGAGCGTCTTGTTGAAGTTGGGGCGGCGTCGGGCCACGGCTGGTGGACAGTCTAGCGGAAAAGCCCTTGAGAGGACTCCTGGGGGTGGCCACATTGTCTAGCGTCATGCGCTTGCGCTCGCCCATGTTCCGACTGGCCGTGGTGCTGTCCCTCTGTGCGGGGTGTGCCTCCGCCCCCACCCGGCCTTCCAGTCCCGCCGTCCTCACCGCCCAGCGGACAGTCGTCGCGTCCCAGGGCCTCACCGACGCCCTCCTGCGCTACGAGGCCCAGGTGACCAGCCCCGGGGAGGGGGTGGTGGAGCGGGCCGACTACGAGCTCGTCGCCGACGGCCAGGTGGTGAAGACGGGCACCGCGAAGCTGGACGTGGCGCTGACGCCCGGCGCGCCCGCGGACGTCTCCTTCGAGGAGCGCGCGCCCTACGTGAAGAACGCGGACGACCTGGCGCGGCTGAGCGCCCAGGGAGGCACGCTGCTGCTCGCCCTGCGCGGCACGCTCATCGTGCGCTCGGGGGGCCAGGAGCAGACGATTCCCTTCGCCGCCAGCCGCGCGGCGCGGATGCCCCGGCTGCCCACGGTGGTGGTGGAGGAGCTGGACGGGGCGCGCTACTCGGATGAGGAGGTCCAGCTCAACCTCCGCCTGGGCGTGCGCAACCCCAACCCCTTCCCGCTGCGGCTGGAGGGCCTGACGTGGACGGCGTCGGTGGCCGGCAAGACGCTGGGCAGCGGCACGCTGGCGCGGGCGGACACCGTGGACGCGTCCGCCACGGGCGTGTACCCGGTGGAGCTGGCGGTGACGAAGGACACCTGGGGCCCGGAGGTGAAGGCGCTCATCTCCAAGGGGCTTTTGCCCTATGGGGTGATGGGTGAGGTGACGGGCCCGCTGCTGCGCGTGCCCTATTCGCTCACGGGCGAGGTGAAGCTGAACGTCTCCCGGTAGAGTGGCGCGCCGTGCCCATCTACCTGTTGAGTGACGAGCACCCGGAGCTCTTCCCGCCCCCGGAGCGCGCCGACACGAGCGGCGTCGTGGCCGTGGGCGGTGACCTGCGTCCGGAGCGGCTGCTGGCCGCGTATGCCCGCGGCATCTTCCCCTGGTACAGCGAGGGGGACCCCATCCTCTGGCACTCGCCGGACCCGCGCTTCGTGCTGACGCCGGACGCGCTCCACGCGGGCCGCTCGCTGCGCAAGACGATGGCGCGCGGCGTCTATGAAGTGCGCTACGACACGGCCTTCCGGCGCGTCATCACCGAGTGCAGCCGGGTGCCGCGGCCCGGGCAGGCGGGCACCTGGATTACCGAGGAGATGATGGAGGCCTACGTCACGCTCCACGAGGCGGGCTTCGCGCACTCGGTGGAGGCGTGGGCCCAGGGCGAGCTGAAGGGCGGCCTGTACGGCGTGTCCCTGGGCGCGGCCTTCTTTGGAGAGAGCATGTTCGCGCTGGCCCCGGACGCCTCCAAGGTGGCCTTCGTCACCGCGGCGGAGCGCTTCCAGGGCTGGGGCTTCCAGCTCATCGACTGTCAGGTGGAGACCGAACACCTGGCCCGCTTCGGCGCGGAGAACTGGCCCCGCAGGCGCTTCCTCGCGGCGCTCGCCCGGGCGCTGAAGGAGCCCACCCGGCGCGGGAAGTGGACGCAAGACGCGGCCGGGGCGACCTGATGCTTTCAGAGATGTGCGGGCCCCTTTGAATATCGGCGGTGGCGGGCCGTCACGTCCTCACCCCGCCGCCAGAGGAGCCGCCCATGCGCTGGAAGTCCGCTCTGTTGCTGCCGCTGTGCCTTGTCACCACCGCCTGCGGCACCTCCGCGAAGCACCAGGCGCTGCTCGAACGCCGCGACGCCATCCGGCTGGCGGACGTCGAGCGCGAGCAGGGTGAACGGGAGCAGTACCGGAGCGTCAACGGCTTCCAGGACACGCGCTGGGGGATGACGCGAGCGGAGGTCCTGGCCGTCGCGCCTGGCGCCCTCCCGTCCAACGCGTGGGGAGACCTGCGAGCCCTCGGCGTCGTCGCGGACCGCCCCGCCGTCATCGACTACGTCTTCGCCGACGGACAGCTCGCCCAGGTCTCGCTCCGGTTCCGGACACCGGGCGCGGTTCGAGGCGACTTCCGGGCGCTGGAGGAGCTGCTGAGCATGAAGTACGGCAAGCCGGCCTCCAGGGAGGACTCCGCCCTCGACGCGGCCCAACACCTCGCGCTGGTGGAGATGAGCAACAACCTCTCCGAGGCCTCGGCGAACTACCACGCGGCGCGCTCGGGCTACCGGTCCCCCACCCCAGCGGTGGGCTCCTTCGAGCGCCAGCGGGAGGCTGATGCGCGGAATGATGCGCTGACCGCCCACTACGACTACGCGCTCGAGTCCACCTGGAAGGACGCCGAGACGGACCTGGTGCTCACCGGCACGCAGCAGCCCGGAGCGCGCGGCCTCTCCCTCCAGTACCAGAGCGCGCGGCTCACCCCCTACCTGTCCCAGGAGCTGGCGGTCCGCGCGGAGCAGCGCAAAGTGGAGCAGTCACTGGAGCTGTAGCCGCGGCGCTCAAGGGCCGCCGCGGGCGAGGACCTGCGGCGGAACTCAAGGACGCGAACAGCACGGACTCATCCGACCGTGGATTCAGAACGTGGTTCCAGTCTCCATGAAAGTCCCTCCGGACGAGGTGGAGCTTGCGCATAGCCCCTTGAGCGCTGCTGACACCCGTGTGGTAGCTGGACCGTTCCGCGACCCGTACATGCTCGACTTCCTCGAACTCGCTAACACATACAAGGGGACGCAATAAGTGACGGCGGGCTCCGCCACCGCGTAGATGCAAGCCCCGCGAGAGAAAGTGCGCATGGAACAGGCACGCTGCTGGAGCCCCAGCGGCCCCCTCTCCCAGCCCAATCCAAGGACTCAATCCCCCGACGCCCCTACTGCTTGCACGACGACAGTGTGCGCTTCCCGAACGCCAGCTCCTCCTCCGTGGGGCTGCCGTAGCGCACCGTCTTCGGCGCCGCCTTGGGCCTGCCAGCGTCGTGGACGTGGAGCACGCCCAGGTCGCGGCTGAGCACGGTGCGCAGCCCGGTGCCGTCATAGAGCGCGCCAAAGAAGGCACCACCGCCGCGCAGCGGTAGCGGCGCCAGCGCACCCGCCGGCCGGAGCAGCAGCGCGGTGTGGTCCTCCGTGGCCCACTCGCAGGGGTCCTTCTTCCCGTCGCGCTTCATCCACGACACCAGGATGTCGAACACGGCGCTGCCGTCATCCCACCGGCTGCTGAAAATCTCCCACTCGCGCTGGCACTCCGGGGCCTCGCACGACGCGCGCTCGGGAATCACGTCCGACAACTCCAGGGGCAGTCCCCGGCCCTCCTTGCTCGTGGAGTTGTCATCGGCGCGGCGCAGCTTGCAGCCCGTGGGCGCGTCCTTCTGGCGCAGCGCCACCGGCGTGCCCGACAGCCGGCCCGGGGGCAGCACGTCGCAGTCCACCTGCAGCTCGGACATGAGGTACGTCTTGCGGTCCGCGTCCGTCCCCATCCGCACCGCCCACCACACCACGGGCACCGCGCGGCAGGCCGCCGAGTCCGCCTTGCCGAACACCCACAAGGGCACGGACGGGTCGGGCGCGCCCAGCTTCCGGACGTCCACATCCTCCGGCACCAGCTTCACGCCGGAGCGGTCACGCTCGCCCTCCGCGAAGAAGCGGTCCTTCGACTCCGGGATGATGGCCTGATGCGCCAGCCAGCCCGAGCCCTTGAGCCCCACCAGGTTGCGCGCCGTGAAGGGCACCACGGCCGGGCGCTTCGGACAGCCGCGCTCGGGCTCGGCGGCCGCAAAGGTGTCCACGTCATCGAACTGCGCGGACGCCACCAGGGGCATCAGCAGCGCCAGGCTCGACACCCACGCCTGCGCGGTCAACCGGACTGCCAAACGCATCGGGCTCCTCCACGAAGAAGCGTCCGCGGCCGGTGGGGGCGCGCGGGCGAAAGAGGGAGCCTCCCGTCATACCGCAAGCCCGCGACACGCCAAGCCCAAGGCCTCAGCGCTTGCGTGACTTCTTCTTCGGCGGCGGCAGCACCTCCACCGGAATCTCCCGCTCCGCCTCCACCACGGCCGGCGCACCGGCGTCAGCGGGCTCGGGCGGCTTCACCTCCTGAATCTGGTCATCCAGCGGCACCCGGCCCACGGAGCGGTGGAACAACTCCCACAGCGCCTTGCGGTGCACCTCCGGCGAGCCCGCGCCCGACACCACCACGCCCGCGCCGCTGTAGCGGGCCTCCAGCCCCAGCGGCTCGAGCCCCTCTCCCAGTGAAGCGAGCTGCTCCTGGAGGATGGGCAAGTCGAACGTCAGCTCCAGCTCCCGGGCCACGAAGGCGTCCGTCTTCAACAGCTCCAGCAGCGCCAACCTGCACGCGGAGTCCTTCACCGAAGCACTCAAGGAGCGCTCCGTGCCGGTCGTCGCGTTCAGGTCCGGACAGGCCTCGCGGGCCGCGGCCAGCCGGGGCGCGGGGTCCTCCGGCGGCGGCGAGCCCACCGTGAGGCGCCACACGGCGAAGCGGCCCCCCGAGTACAGCAGGAGCAGCGTCCGCCCCGCCTTCTGGCCGGTGAGCAACAGCTCATTGCTCCCAGGCAGCAGCTCCGCGTCCGCCACGGAGGCGTCCGCCACCTGGACCCAGTCCACGGTGTCGAGCTTGTGGAAGCGCTCCTTCCCGGGCTCCAGGGGGACGACCAGGTCCACCGGCCACGCGCGCGCGCGCGCCGGGACGAGAAGGGCCAGGAGTGCTCCAACAACGTACATGCGAGCGGACATCAGGGCTCCAGCGCAGTGGTGTGGACCCTTAGCACGGGATAAGAACAGGGCTCTATGCCTACCTGGACCCTCTGGGTCGCCTGCCTGGCGCTGAGCTTCATCAGGGCCCTTGTCGCCGCTTCGGAGTCCGCGCTCTACGGCGTGTCCGACCTGCGAGCACAGGAGCTGGTGGACACGCAGCCGGGCCGCGCGACGCGCCGGGTCCTCCGCCACAAGACGGACCGCGAGCCCGTGGCCACGGCGCTGCGCCTGGGCATGGTGCTCAGCGGCTTCCAGGCCGCGGCCATTGGGGCCTTCGTCCCGCCGCGCATGCTGGACTTCAGCCGCTACGGCGAAGCCGAATGGCTGCCGGTGGCCACCGTCGCCGCGGGCGCGCTGCTGGTGGGCGTGCTGGCCACGCTCATGGAAGTCACCATGCGCGGGCTGGCCAACGGCAGCCCGGAGCGCTGGGCCCTGCGGCTGTCGGGCTTCACCGCGCTGCTGGTGACGGTGCTCTACCCGCCCATGCGCGTGGCCATGGTGGTGCTCAACCTGATGGCGCGCACCTTCGGCCGCACGCTGCGCTTCGAGCCGCCGCCGCCGCCGCTGGAGGAGCTGGAGAAGCTGCTGGCCGCCCAGGCCGCGAAGAACGAGGTCGACAAGAGCGCCCCGCAGCTCATCCGCTCCATCTTCGAGCTGTCCGACAAGCGCTGCCGCGACGTCATGGTGCCGCGCACGGAGGTGGTGACGGTGGACATCACCATCCCCCCGGACGAGCTGCTGCGCCTGCTGGCGGAGGAGAACCACTCCCGCATCCCCGTGTACCGGGACGACGTGGACCACGTCATCGGCGTGCTGCACGCGCGCGACATCATCCCGCTGCTCCAGCACCCCGAGCTCATCGTCCTGCAGGACATCATCCGCCCGGCGCACTTCGTGCCGTGGATGAAGCCCATTGGCGACCTGCTCCGGGACATGCAGAAGCAGAAGATTCACATGGCCATCGTCGTCGACGAGTACGGCGGCTTCATGGGCGTGGTGACGCTGGAGGACATCCTCCGCGAAATCGTCGGCGACATCGGCGACGAGTTCGAGGTGGAGGAGAAGCACGTGGAGAAGCTGGCCGACGGCAGCTTCCTGGTGGACGCCGCGCTGGAGGTGGACGCCTTCACGCAGACGTTCGGCTTCCCCCTGCCCGAGGGCGACTTCGACACGCTGGGCGGCTTCCTCTCCTCCATGGCGGGCCACCTGCCCGACGTGGGCGAGCGCTTCGCCTACAGCGGCTGGCAGTTCGTCGTGGCGTCCAAGGAAGGCCCCCGCATCGACCGCGTGCGGATGTCGCGCGGGAAGTCCGGCCTCACCAAGGACGGCAAGGCCACGGAGCCCCGCGACGGCCTGCCGCGCGAGCCCGGCCGCGAGGAGCAGGCCTCCGCGAAGAGCTGAGACCCCAAGCGACACCGGCCCCGCTCCGGGGCCGGTGTCCGCGCGCTACTGGGACCAGTAGCACTCCAGCGTCTCTCGCGCGGACTTGCCAATGAGCTCGCAGTTCTCGAAGCGGGCGCGATCGCTGCCGCCGAGCTGCTGGCCGTAGCGGTCCGCGAAGCGCCGGAAATAGGCATCCGGAAGCGCCCGGGAGTCGAGCCGGAAGTCCGCCGCCGGGGCGCGCTCGAGCTCCAGCCGGAAGGCGATGCCCCGCCCGGCGACGAGCCTGCGGATGCTGGCCTCGTCGGTGATGGCCTGCTCCACCAGCTCGTTGAGCGGCTGCCTCAGCGACACGGCGCCGTCCTCGCCAGTGCGCCCGGTGCGCCGCGCGGCGCCCAGGGAGACGCTCCAGTGCAGCGGGCCCTTGAGCGCGAAGGTCCGCTCGTCACAGCGCTGGGAGCGCTCCTCCTCCACCTCGCCGGTGTTGACCACCTCGCGGGTGACCTCCTCGTCGGTGAGGGCCGTCACCAGCGGATAGATGGAGGCCAGCGCCAGCACCACGCCGAGCGTCATCGGGAGGTCGATGTCCTCGTCCTCGGACTCGCCGTCGGACATCGACATCAGGACGCCGCCACCCCCGAGCATCGCGAGCCCGCCGAGCAACGAGCCCATGGGCGGACTCGTCGTGGTGTCGACGCGCTTCTTGCTGAACTCGGTGGAAATCTCGGTGCAGGTGTTGCGCTTCACCGCGACGCGGCCCACGTAGGACGCATCCACGACGCTCTCCAGCGTGTCGCGGTGGGTCTCCCCCAGGGACGCCTCGCGCAGCCGCTCGCCACGCACGTACTCGGACGTCGTGCCGCAGCCCGCCTGGGAGAAG
This sequence comes from Myxococcus sp. AM009, assembly GCF_013372605.1. NCBI lineage: Bacteria > Pseudomonadati > Myxococcota > Myxococcia > Myxococcales > Myxococcaceae > Myxococcus > Myxococcus sp. AM009. The sequence goes on along the minus strand of NZ_JABXEP010000024.1, from coordinate 19,016 downwards.
AGCAACGCCGCCAGCCCCGCTGCCCCGAACCTAGAAGAGCCGGTTGCGCGCATCTTCCATCGCCCCACAAAGCCGCGAGTAGTGTTCCAGCGCCCGCTCCAGCCGCAGGCTCTTGTCGACGTCCGTCTGCCGCCCGGGGACGAAGTCCCGCACCGACGTCACGGAGAGGTCCACATAGGGCAGGCTCTGGAACTTGCCGGTGGGCTCCGCGCAGTAGCGGTTCTCCGCGCTGCACTTGCGGAACATGGAGTACGTCCCGGTGTGCTTCTCCTTCACGCGAAGCCGGAGCGTCGCATCGTTCCCCCCATTGAGCCGGATGACCTCAATGGGCAGCAACAACCCTCGCAGGTCCACGATTTCGGTCCGCTCACGGGGCTTGTCCAGCACCATGATGCGGCAGTCCTTCACCGTGACGTGCACCTCCGTGTCGTTCCACGCCTCGATGTGCTCGCGCAGCCACGCCTCCGTCTGCGCCTTCGTCGGGTCCACCTTGCGCGCGAGAGCCGGGGGCTCTGGAGGTGCCTTCTCCGCGGCCAGGGCACCGGCGGAGCTCAACAGCCCCAGGGAAATCGGAAGCATGTATCGTCGTAAAAGCGACATGCACCACACGGTGCCATGTCCTGCACTCCGTCAGCAACGGACAAGTCCCATGTCACCGCATGGGTAAAGCCTGCCCCACGGACATGTGCGCCAGCGGCCTCAGCCCCCGTCCAGCGGCGGCACCCAGGCCAGCGGCAGCACGCGCTCGGACGTGAAGGGCGCGCGCCGCTCGGTGCCGCCGAAGCGCAGCACCACCCCGCCCTCCACCCGCACCCGCCGGGGCACCGGCGCCGGCCCGCCCGTGGGGCGCGCGCTGGCCAGCGGGAAGAGCACGCGCAAGGGGGCGCTCCCGTCCGCGGCCAGGGGGGCCGCCACCTGCTGCGTGCCCACCGCCACGCGGCGGCCGTCCACCCGCAACGTGAAGTCCACCGCGGCCAGCGTGGCCGCGTCCGAAGCGGGGTTCGTCACCGCCAGGTCCAAATCCAGAACGCCAGTGCCGTCCTGCCGGAAGTCCACCTGGAAGCCCACCACGCGCACCGCGTCTTCATAGGCCCGCGGCCGGAAGGGCACCGAGCCCAGGCACCCGGACACGGCGAGCCCGCCTCCCAGCAGCCCCAGGATGACGGCCCGGCGCGAGCGCATCTCAGCCACCCAGCAGCGGCTGGAGCGCCTCCACCGTCAGCGGCCAGCCCGCGCGCCGGGACAGGGACTCCAGCGCCTTGATGAACTCCGCCGCCGTCTGGAAGCGCCGCGCCCGGTCCGCGAACAGCGCCTTGCGCGCCACCTGCACCGCGTAGTCCGGCAGCTCCGGGGAGGACGTCAAGAGCGGCACGCGGGCGTCGCGCACCTTGTGCATCAGCTCCGCCTCGTGCTCCCCGGCGAAGAGGCGGCGGCCGGACCACAGCTCCCAGAGGAGGATGCCCACCGCATACAGGTCCGTGCGCGCGTCCACCGGCAGCCCCAGCACCTGCTCCGGACTCATATAAGGCAGCGTGCCGCGCAGCGCGCCGGAGTCGCCGCGCATCATCCCCTCCACCTCCGCCACGCCGAAGTCGGTGAGCTTCACGTCGCCGTTGATGCCCAGCAGCAGGTTGGCCGGATTCACGTCGCGGTGGACGATGGTGGCGCCGTTCTCCCCCACCTTCGCCCGGTGGATGTAGTCCAGCGCCTTGAGCAGGGACCAGGCGATGTAGCAGGCGGACTCGGGCGGCATGGCCGCGCCGGCCTTCACCAGCAGCTCCTGCATGTAGCCCAGCGTCCGGCCACTCACGAGCTCCTGCACCATCAGGTAGTCCGGCCCCGCCTTGAACAGGCGGTAGGTGCGGACGATGTTCGGATGGCGCAGGCGCACCGTCAGCTTCGCCTCGTCGACGAAGGCCTTGACGTAAGCGGTGTCGCTGCGAAACGACGGATGCAGCCGCTTGATGACAATCTCGTCCGGTTCACCCGGTGAGCGCTGCGTGGTGACCCGGGCTCGCGCCTGGTACACCTCCGCCATGCCGCCCACCGCCAACCGGCCGACTACCTCGTAACCACCCAGGTCCGGAGCATCCGCCACGGCACAACACTACTGCGAATTTCCGTCCGCACCCACTATTCCGCCACCAGGTCGTGGAAGAGCGCCTCATAGCGGCGGCCGGACGCCCCCCAGGAGAAGTCCTTCTCCATGCCCCGGCGCCGGAACTCGCCCAGGCGCGACGGGTCCGCGTAGAGGGCCAGGGCGCGGCGGATGGCCGCCAGCAGGGCGGACTTGTGGAAGGCCTCGAAGAGGATGCCATTTCCGTCCAGGCCCCCCTCCACCGTGTCCACCAGCCCGCCGGTGGCCCGGACGATGGGCACCGTGCCGTAGCGCAGCGAATACATCTGGTTCAGGCCGCACGGCTCATAGCGGCTGGGCATGAGGAAGAAGTCCGCCCCCGCCTCCACCAGGTGGGAGAGCGCCGGGTCGAAGCCGAGGTGCACGCCCACCTGCTTCGGGTAACGGGCCTGCAACGCGAGCAGCCCCTCCTCCAGGGGGCCTTCGCCGCTGCCCACGCCGACGACGCGAAGGTCCGCGTGGAGCGCGGCTGGAAGGGCCTCCAGCAGCAGGTCCATGCCCTTCTGCCACGCCAGCCGGCTGACGAAGCCGAACACCGGCGCGGGGCTGTCCTCCAGCCCGAAGCGGGCCAGCAGCTCGCGCTTGCACACGGCCTTGCCGGCCAGGTCCTTCAGGCCGTAGCGGGCCGGGATGAAGGCGTCGTCCTCCGGGTTCCACTCGTGCGTGTCCACGCCGTTGAGGATGCCGTGGAGCCGGTGCGCGCGGTGCCGCAGCAGGCCGTCCAGCCCGTAGCCCTGCTCCGGCGTCTGGATTTCCCGCGCGTAGGTGGGGGACACGGTGGTGAGCGCGTCGGAGAAGACGAGCCCCGCCTTCAGGAAGTTCACCGCGTCGTGGAACTCCAGCCCGTCATGGGCGGTGAACAAGTCCCAGGGCAGCGCCAGCTCCCCCATCACGTCCTTGGGGAACTGCCCCTGGTAGGCCAGGTTGTGGATGGTGAAGACGCTCTTCGCGTGCGCCAGCGGCCCCGTCTGGAAGCCGCGCCGCAGCGCCACCGGCACCAGCCCCGTCTGCCAGTCGTTGGCGTGGATGATGTCCGGGATGAAGCGCAGCCGCTGCGCCGCCTGGAGCGCGCCCACGCTGAGATAGGCGAAGCGCCGGTGGTTGTCGGCGAAGGCGCCCCCCGCGTCCCCGTAGAGGCCGTGGCGGTTGCCGAAGAGGAACTCGTTCTCCAGGAAGAGCACCTCCAGCCGCTCCGACACGCGTGCGGAGAGGATGGGGCCCGACAGCTCGCCGAAGGGGAAGCGCAGCAGCAGGGACTGGCCCGTGGGCTCCAGCCGCCCCGCGCCTCGCAGGTCGCGGTAGCGCGGGGTGATGACCTTGACGTCGTGGCCCAGCGAGGCAAGCGCGGCGGGGAGGGCCCCGGCCACGTCCCCCAGGCCCCCCGTCTTGGAGAACGGGGCCACCTCCGAGGAGATGAAGAGGACATTCATGTGCGCACATTGACGTGTGTGCCGGATGAGTCAACCGCGAAGGTGCACACCTGCCCCGCCCCCCATATGTTGCGACGCGTGATGATTCCTCCAGACCCCATCCAGCGCTTCGCGGAGCTCTTCGAGCGGGCGAAGCAGGCCATCGCGGTGGACCCCAACGCCATGGTGGTCGCCACCGTGGGCGCTGACGGGCGCCCCAGCGCGCGCGTCGTCCTGCTCAAGGACTTCGATGCGCGCGGCTTCGTGTTCTACACGAACCACGAGAGCCGCAAGGGCCGCGAGGCCCGCGCGCATCCCCATGCCGCGCTCTGCTTCTACTGGCAGCCCTTGAATGAACAGGTGCGCGTGGAGGGCCGCGTGGAGCGCGTCACGGACGCGGAAGCGGACGCCTACTTCCAGAGCCGCGCCCGCGGCAGTCAGGTGGGCGCCTGGGCCAGCCTGCAGAGCCAGCCGCTGGCGACGCGCGAGCAGTTGGAGGCCCGCGTGGCGGAGGTGGAGCGGAAGTACGCCGGCCAGCCCGTGCCGCGCCCGTCGCACTGGTCCGGCTTCCGCGTGGTGCCGGACCGCATCGAGTTCTGGCACGCCCAGGAGAGCCGCCTCCATGACAGGCACGTCTACCTGCGCGAGGACGGCGGCTGGCGCACGCAGCTGCTCTACCCCTGAGGGCACGGCTACCAGGGCACTTCGGTCCCCTGGTAGTCGAAGAACCGGCCGCTGTGCTCCGGACTCAGCCCGTCGATGACCCGCAGCATGCCGCGCACCGAATCCGGCGTCGGCAGCGTGGCGTCCGGGCCGCCCATGTCCGTCTGCACCCAACCGGGGTGGAGCAGCACGGTGACGAAGCCCTCCGGGCGCAGGTCCGTGGACATGGAGCGCACGGCCATGTTCAGCGCGGCCTTCGACATGCGGTACGCATAGGCGCCGCCGTCGGTGTTCGCCGCCAGCGAGCCCATCCGCGAGGTGACGTGCGCCACCCGCCGCAAGGCGCCTTGCCGCAAGCCGGGCAGCATCGCGTTGGTGACACGCAGCGGGCCCAGGGCGTTGACGGTGAACGTGCGCGCCAGGTCCGCGTAGTCCACGTCACCCAACGCGCACCACAAGCCGGAGACACCAGCGTTGTTGATGAGCACGTCCACGGGGCTGGTGCACACGTTCGTGGCGAACGCGCGCACGCTGGCGTCGTCTCCCACGTCCAGCGCATGGATGCGCAGGCGGTTGCCTGCCTTGTGCTTCAAGGGCTCCAGCCGCCGTGCTCCCTCTGGCGACCGGACCCCGGCTTCGACGGTGTCGCCCCGCAGCAGGAGCTGCTGGACGAATTCGAAACCAATCCCCCTGCTCGCTCCGGTGATGACGTAGCGCATGCATGGCATTAACGCGCTGAATGCCTCCCGCTGGCAAAACCCGCGCGCTGACAATCGGGGAGTGCACGCTGGTAACCGCATGAACCACATGCAGAGAACACATTTGATGAATGTCGCCGTCGTGGGAGGTGGGATTTCCGGGTTGGCCATCGCGCACGGCTTGCGTTCGCGCGGTACGGCTGCCGTGCTCCTGGAGACATCCGCACGCCTTGGAGGCGCGGTAGGCACGCATGCGCGCGCTGGCTACCTGGTGGAGCAAGGCCCCAACAGCTTCCTGGACCGCGAGCCCGCGACGCGAGCACTCGCGGCGGCGCTGAACCTGGAAGGTCGAATCCGGGCCGCCGACCCTTCGGCGAAGCGGCGCTATGTCTACACGCGGGGCAGACTCCGGTCGGTGCCGGCTTCGCCGCCGGCGTTCCTGGCTTCGGACATTCTTCCGCTGGGCGCGCGGCTGCGGGTCGCCGGCGAGCTGTTCTCCAGCCGCGCGCCAGAGGGCACGGACGAATCACTGGCCGCGTTCGGCCGCCGCCACCTGGGACGCGCGGCGACGCGGGTGCTGCTGGACGCGGTGCAGACGGGCATCTACGCCGGTGACGTGGAGCAGCTCAGCGTCGAGGCGACGTTTCCCCTGCTGGTGAAGCTGGAGCGCGAGCACCGCAGCCTCATCCTGGGCGCCCTCCGCGCACAGAAGGCCCAGCGCAAGGCCCTGCCCACGGGTGACGCGCCGAAGCTGACGGGCGCGCTGAGCACGTTCGACGGGGGCCTCCAGGTGCTCATCGACGCGCTGGCCGCCTCGCTGGGCGGCGCGGCGCACGTGGGCGCGCGGGTGGAGGGCCTGACGCGCGTGGACGGCGGATGGAAGCTCGCCGTCGAGGAGCACGGACGCCGCGCGGAGCTGACCGCGTCCCACGTGGTGCTGGCGGTTCCCGCGTTCGTCGCCGCGCGGCTGCTGCGCCCCCTGGATGACGCGCTGGCGGAGCAGGTGTCCCGAATCGAGTACGCGCCCATCGCGGTGGTGCACCTGGGCTTCGACGCGGGCGCGCTCCCCGCGCCGGATGGCTTCGGCTTCCTCGTCCCCTTCGAGGAGCAGCGGCGGCTGCTGGGCGCCATCCACGCGTCCACCACCTTCCCCTTCCGCGTCGAGGGCGGCCGCGTGCTCTACACCTGCATGGTGGGCGGCGCGCGGCAGCCGGACCTGGTGCAGCGGGATGAAGCGGCGCTCGCGGCGCTGGCGCTCGAGGAGCTGCGGGCCCTGACGGGCGTGACGGCCCGGCCCACCTTCACGGAGGTCTTCCGCTGGCGGCAGGGCATCCCCCAGTACAACGTGGGGCACCTGGCGCGGATGGCGGGCATCGACGCGGCGCTCCAGCGCTGGCCGGGGCTGCACCTGGCGGGCAACGCCTACAAGGGCATTGGCCTCAACGACTGCATCCGCAACGCGGCGCGGCTCGCGGATGCCCTGGCGGACGAGGGCACCGTTCGGAAATAGGGACTGCGACCGCTCGTTGTCAGGGAGCGACCGCTCGGGCCGGAGGCGTCAGCGTAGACCAGGAAGTCGCGTCAGACTGGCAGTGCATGCTTCCCGGAGTCAGGAGCCCCCCGCCATGTTCGCCCTCCCCTCCCCCGTCCTCGTCGTCGCCGCCATCCTGTTCTTCCCCGTCGTGCTCGCCGGCAGCATGCTGCTGGACGCCTTCGAGACGGAGCTGGAGGAGCGCCCGGCGCGGTGACGCGGCCGGCGGTGTAGGCTCCCGCTGGCGCATGCCGGAAACGTCGGAAGGCTCCATCGTCCGCGCCACCCTGCGGGCCCTCGTGGAGCCCCGACGGCTGCTGCCCATCCTCGTCGTCTCCGGCGCGCTGGTGACGGCGCAGGTGCGCTTCAGCCACGCCCCCCTCTGGGCCGCGTTCGGGCTGGGCCTCCTGATGTGCCTGCTCTTCATCGCGGTAGCGCCCGTCTCCTATCGCGTCCTCTTCCCGGAGGGCCTGGACCTCAGCCACGGCGGCATCCGGCTCCTGCTCTACGGCACCGTGGGCAGCGGCGTGGTGCTCACCTCCGGCTTCGTGCTGCCGAAGCTCCTGGGCATGGGCCCCACCTTCCTCACGCAGCCCACCAACCTCGCGGTGTGCGGCGCGCTCTTCCTCGTGGGGGGCTGGGGCCTGGGCCGCGACATCGGCTTCGAGGAGAGCCTCACCCGCGAGCGCGCCCGCGCCGCCCGCTTCGCGCTGGAGGCCGAGCAGGCCCAGCTCCTCGCGCTGCGCAGCCACCTGGACCCGCACTTCCTCTTCAACACGCTCAACGCCATCGCGGAGTGGTGCCGCGAGGACGGCGTCGTCGCGGAGGCCGCCGTGCTGCGGCTGTCCACCATGCTCCGCTCCGTGCTCGCGGGCGTGCGCAGCGCCACCTGGCCCCTGGCCCGGGAGCTGGAGCTCATCCGCACGCTCTTTGACCTGCACCTGCTCCGCGACCCGCACCTCTTCCAGCTCACGCTGAACGTCCCCGCCGGCATGGAGGAAGTGCCCGTCCCGCCGCTCGTGCTGCTGCCCCTGGCGGAGAACGCGGTGAAGCATGGCCCCGCCGCCGGCCACCGCGGCCCCTTGTCCCTGGAGGTCACCGCGCGGGGACACGAGGTGGAGGTCGCCATCGAGAACCCGGGCCCTTCGCGTGGCCCCCGTGAGGGCAGCGCCGGTCTGCCCACCGTGGAGCGCCGCCTCGCCCTGGCCTACGGAGGCGCCGCCCGGCTCGTGCTCGACAGCGGCGAGGCGCGCACCCGTGTCACCGTCACCCTGCCCCGCGCGGGCCCCCAACCTGGAGTCCTCACCTGAGCGCCCCGCTTCGCGTCCTCATCGCCGATGACGAACTGCTCGCCCGAAAGCGCCTGACGCGGCTGCTCGCGGCGCTCCCGGACACGGAGGTCTGCGGCGAGGCCTCGGACGCGGAGGGCGTCCTGTCCGCCGTGCGCGCGGGCGGCGTGGACGTGGTGCTGCTGGACATCCACATGCCCGGCCTCAGCGGCCTGGATGCCCTGGCCCTGCTGCCGGAGGGCGGCCCGCGCGTCATCCTCTGCACCGCCCACGCCGAGCACGCCGTGCAGGCCTTCGAACATGGCGCGGTGGACTACGTGCTCAAGCCCGTGGAGCCCGCGCGCCTGCAGAAGGCCCTGGAGCGGGCACGCGCACGCGGCCCTGCCGCGGTCAGCCCCCCACCGAAGCCACCTGGCCCGCCCGTCCGCGGCCTGGGGCGGCTGCCCATTCCCACGCGGCAGGGCATCGTCCTGGTGGATACCGAGGCCATCTCCCACGCGTCACTGGAGGACGAACTGGTGACGGTGTTCACCACGCAGGGAGACTTCCTCACCGACTTCACCCTCAACGAGCTGGTGGAGAAGCTGCCGTCCGAGCACTTCCACCGCGTGCACCGCCGCGCGCTGCTCAACCTCACGCACGTGGCGCGCCTGGAGCCGCTGGACACGGGCGGCTACCTGGCGCGCACGCTGCGAGGCCACGCGGTGGAGGTGAGCCGTCAGTCCGCGCGCGAGCTGCGGCGCATGCTGGGCCTGCGTCGCGGCGTCGAGGAAGAGGGCTGAACAAAGACAAAGGCCCGCGCTCCGGTGCATCCGCGCGGGCCCGGCTGCGAGTGACGACCTACTTCACGCGCACTTCGACGCTGACGACCCGGCCACCCTCGTTGCGCGAATAGACGACGGTGCCGCGCTCCGTCCACACCGGCCCGAAGCCCGTGCCCAGGCTGTAGGCCGAAGCGACGTCATAGTCCTTGTCGAAGCTGATGACGCGCACCTCGCCGTCCTCGCCCTGCCGCAGGCTCGTCGTGGTGTAGACGATGATGCGCCGGTCCGCGTCCCACTCCAGCGTGCCACCCAGCGCGGGGGTGGGGATGTAGGCCGAGCTGAACTGCGTGGTGCCCACGTTCGTCACCTGCTTCAGGTCCTTGCCGTTCGCCTTCACGCGCCACAGCGAGGGCACGCCCGAGCGCTGCGTGGACTGAAACAGCACGGTGCGCCCATCCGGTGTCCACACCGGCGCGCTGTCATCGAAGCCCTCCGTCACCCGGTCCGACTTGCCCGAGTTCGCGTTGAGCACGTACAGCTCCGAGCGCTGCACCACGTCACCCTCGCGGTAGCCATCCGGCAGCTTCGCGTACACCACGCGGTCGCCATCCGGGGACACCTCGGGCGCGCCGGTGCGCTGCGCCACCAGGTGCGAGGTGCCCTGGTTGTCCATGCGCATGAGCTGAAGCGAGGTCGTCTGGTACACGATGATGCGCCGGTCGGCGGACTCGGACGACGGCTCCACCAACGACTGGGCCGCCACGCCAGCGGACTCAGCGTCCGCGTACGCCTCCGCTCCACCGCACGCGGCGAGCAGCAGCGAAGAAGCCATCCACATCGCAAGGTTCCTACGGGGACTACGGCAGCGGACGTCGGTCGGATGCATACGGTCCTCTGGGTGGAATCCACCTACCAGCGCGGGGTTGACAGGTTTTACAGTCCGCGCTCACCGGTATTCCAGGTCAGAACACCATAACAACCTGGACCGTCATAAATGCTACCCGCCGACTGGACGCGACACCGCCACACACCGCGTCAGGGTGACGCGAAAAGTGAGTGAACCTGGGTCGCGTCCGCGCCAAGGAAGTCTGAGAGGACCCGGGATGGTTGGATGGGGACGGCGATGCCAGCGCGCGCGCACCGCGCGGCCTCGTCCAACGTGAGCGCAGGCGTGGAGCAGTAGGACTCCCGCCAGTGCTCGGCGAGCTGCCGGGCGAAAGTCACGCGCAGGGCCTCCACCTTCGCCTCCAACCAGACCTCCGCGTGGGTGAAGCTCGGGCTCTGGGGCCGCACGTTGCCTTCCGTGAAGGTGACGTCGTGCTCGTGTCCGGACTCGGAGAGCTGGTCCTGCAACATCACGGTGAGGGGGCCGCGCCGGGCGTCCAGCACCGCGGAGGAGGCCACCGCGACGTGGTGCGCCTGCGACAGCCGCAGCGCGTGGTATTCAAAGGACTTCGGGACGTCGCGGTAGCGCGTGACGGGCACGGAGTAGGTGTGCGTGTGCTGGGTGTACTTCGTCACCGTGCGCGTCTTCGTCTTGCCGTCCTCGTCGGTGTACTCCTCCTCCGCCTCGTAGGGCTCCTCGATGACCTCCGTGCGGTCCTCGTGGTCCGTGTAGGGCACGCGGTCCGTCCATGACGCGCTCAGCGACACCGGCTGGCTGTCGCGCTCGGTGACGAAGCGTCCCTCCAGGCTGAACTCCGGCCGCGCCGAGCCTCCCGGCGCGAACCACGGCGAGGACTCGAAGGCCTGGGTGAGCCGGGCCTCCAACTGCGCCTGCTGGGCCTCGTTCAGGCCCTCCACGATGCCCGCCCACGACGGCGAGCCGAACAGCTCGGGCGCCGTCGCGGGGCGCGGCGCGTACTCCCGCCAGTGGCCGCAGTAGCGGAACACCAGCTCGCGCCAGTGCGGGCTGTCCTCCGTGCTGAGGTCGCGCAGCCGCTGGCACGACGTCTTGCCGCTCTGGAGCACCAGCCACTCCATGTCGCGGGAGATGAGGGCCAGCTCGCGGTGCGCCAGCAGCGGCTGCTTGCGTTGCAATGCCTGCTCCGCCGTGAGCGCGTGTCCCTGGCGCGCGGGATTTCCGACGAGCCGCTGGAGATGACGGCGGGTGCCGTCCACCTCCTCGCGCAGGGAGCTCTCCAAGCCCCCATTCAGCTTCGAGTTCCATGCCGTCCGGTGGTCCAGGAAGCGCAGGAGCCACGCCTCCGCTTCTTCGTCATCCCCTTCCAGGCGCGTCTCCCGCGCGTTGCTCAGCAACTGTGCCAGCGCGCGCGCGCGCAGGTGCTCGCGGGCCAGGAGGAGCTCCTGGTCATAAGGGCGCTTCTGGATGAGGTCGTCGTAGATGGCGGCGGCCTCCACGAACATGCCCTTGCGCGCCAGGGAGTCCGCGCGGCCGCGCAAGGTGGTGCAGGCGCACAGCGCCAGGACGGAGACGACGAGGAGGAGCCGGGCCATGGTCACGAAAGAGCAGGTCGAGTGCGTCCGGTGACGGACGTGGCGGCGGGATATTCACGGGGCGCGACCCTTCGCCGCACGCCGCCGGAGACAGGCTACTCGACCGGCCATGAATGGACAGGCGCTCCGGATTCGGAGTGCTGGAGGTAGCGCTCCAGCATCGCCGCCAGGGCGTCCTGCCGGGGCATCTGTGACTCCAGCCGCGCCAGCACCTGCCGCTGCCAGGTCGCGCCCGTCCGTCGCAGCAGGACGCGCTGTTCGATGATGCCCAGCAAGCTGTCCGCCTCCGCCGCGTCCACGCCCGCGCGCACCAGGCCCTCGCGGGCTTCGGGGAGCAGCCGCTTCACCAACTCCGTCGCCGCCACGGGCTGGGGGCTGGGCGCCGTGGCCGAGGGCCACAGCAGCTCCGCGTCCAGGCCCTGCCGCGCGGCGCGGATGAAGTTGCCGTACGCGTGGACGAACGGCAGCGCGGGCAGCAGCGCGTCCACGCGCTCGGCCAGCGCCAACGTGAGGCCCAGCAGGAAGGCGCCGTTGGCCACCATGTCCACCGGCGTGGGCCCGGCGGGCAGCGCGCGGAACTCGATGCGCAGGTGGCCTCCGTCCTTCGGGTCGTAGATGGCGCGGTTCCAGCTCCACACCGTGCTCTGGTGCAGGCGCAGCTCCTCCAGGCTTGGCACCTCGCCCGCCGCCACGCGCTCGCGCGGGGGCTCGCTGCCCGACACCGGCAACAGCGGCGGATGCAGCGCCACCGCTTCGGCGAACAGCTCGTGGGCGCCCTCACGCACCCAGCCATGGCCGAACGACACGCGCGCGTGGGGCTGGAAGCCGCCTTCTCCGGGCTCGCCCCGGTCGTCCACCGCTTGCCGGAACAGGGCCACGCGCGTCTCGTCCCACAGCTTCCGTCCCAGGAAGAGCGGCGAGTTGCCCGCCGCCGCCAGCACCGGCGCGGTGGCGAGCTGCGCCGCGTTGTACATGCGCGCGAAGTCACCCGGCGCCACGCGCAGGTGGTACTGGAGCGACGTGTTCGCGCCCTCCAGCGTCACGTCCTTCCAGGTGAGCGACAGCGCCTCCTCCTCGCCCCGAATCGACACCTGGAACGGCGCGGACCGGCGCTGGCGGATGGCGGTGGACATGGCGCGATAGCGCGGCTCGTTCGTGAGCGCGCCACTGCCCAGGTCCGCCTCGCGCAAGGTGGGGAGGATGCCGATGACGGCCACGCGCGCGCCCTGCGTGGACGCGGCCCGGCGCACCGCGCCCACCGCGCCCTCCACCTCCTGGCGCAGCGCACTGAAGGACCTGCCGGCCAGCGGGCCCGGACGCAGGTTCACCTCCAGGTTGAAGGCATCCAGCTCCAGCGTCACGCGGGGGTCCTCCGCGCGCGCCAGCACCTCCCGGTTCACGGGCAGCGGGAAGCCCAGGCGGTCCACGAGGTACAGCTCCAGCTCCGCGCCCACCGTCGGCGCGCCCGCGCCGAACCCCGGACGCGCCAGGAGCGCCCGCAGCGCCTCCAGGCACTCCACCAGCCGCCGGGAGAAACGCGCGTGGTCCTCCGGACGGAACTCCTCCTGCTGGATGGCCATCCCCATGACGCCTCAAGGTAGGCACGGCCGCCTGCTCCCGCCCGGGAGCCCGCCTGCACGGCCACCAGGCACCTGCCGGACCGCCCCGCGGGGCAGGGTCAATGTCCACGAACGGCACCGGGCACGGGTAGGTACGCCCGCGCCCGGTGTGTTATCTCCGGGCCTGGCCATGCCGTCCGACACGTCCGCCAACCTGTACGATTTGACGCGGCCCGCGCTGGGAGCGCTGCTCTCCGGCTGGGGCTTCGGCCCCTACCACCGCGACCAGCTCTGGACCGCGCTGTACCGCCGGCACGCGACCACCTTCGACGAGTTGGACGGACTCAAGCCGGAGCTGCTGCGCGCGCTGCGCGAGCACACGCGCCTGGGCCAGCTGGCCACCCACCACGAGTCCTTCAGCAGCGACGGCTTCACGCACAAGCTGCTGCTGCGCCTGGACGACGGGCAGACCATTGAAACCGTGCTGATGCGGTTCAAGGGGCGCGCCACGGTGTGCATCAGCACGCAGGCCGGCTGCGCCATGGGCTGCGTCTTCTGCGCCACCGGGCAGATGGGGCTGTCACGTCACCTGACGCCCGGCGAAATCGTGGGGCAGATACTCCACGTCAACCGCATCCTGCGCGCCTCCGGCGAGACGCTGCGCAACGTCGTCCTCATGGGCATGGGCGAGCCGCTGCACAACTACGAGCACACCATGTCCGCGGTGGACGTGCTGGTGGATGCGCTGGGGCTCGCCATGGGCCCACGCTTCATCACGCTCAGCACGGTGGGCGTGGTGCCTGGCATCCGGCGGCTCGCGGACGAAGCGCGCCCCATCCACCTGGCCGTCAGCCTCCATGGCGCCACCGACGCCGAACGCGCGGCGCTGGTCCCCGCGGGGCGCCGCTGGCCCCTGGACGAGCTGATGGACGCGTGCCGCTACTACAGCGAGAAGCGCAAGCGCCGCATCTTCTTCGAGTGGACGCTCATCTCCGGCCGCAACGACACCGCCGAGCACGCGCACACGCTGGGCCAGCTGCTGCGCGGCATGGACGCGCACGTCAACGTCATCCCCCTCAACCCCACGGTGGGTTACGACGGCGGCCCCAGCAGGCCTGAGTCCGTGCGCGCCTTCCAGGACGTGCTCGCCTCCCATGGCGTGCCCAGCACGGTGCGTCAGCGCCGGGGCATCGACATCGACGCGGGCTGTGGCCAGCTCAAGGCCACCGTGGAGCGCCGCTCACGCCGTTCACTTCCCACCAGCGCCTGACGCATTCCTGAAGGCCCCAAGCCTGCTGTCCGCCCAGGCCCCGGGTACGAGCGCGCTGGTGACGCGAAGGCCCATTCGTCAGGGTCCTGAGTTACACCCCGAGGGGTTCGCCGTGTCGGTGGCGGACGCCCATGTCGATTACGGGCGGTGCCCCTTGCACGCGACACGGCCATGGGCACATTCTTTCCATCGGCTTCCCCGGGGAGGTGGGCGATGCTTTCCATCCAGGAGCACGCAACGGTGGATGAGGCGAGCAGCGAGCTGCTCGACTTCGTTCTCAAGCCGTACAACTGGCTGTCACTGCCAAGAACAGGCACGGACCCGGCGGCATGGCCCGGGCAGAACACGCTCTATCAGCGCCGCGTGGGGCCGCTGCGTATCTGCGCGTCCGTGGACGTGGCGGCCACGCTGGACGTTTTCCTGCACATCGCCTTCCGTGCACCGGGCCTCACGCCGGTGAAGGCGGCGGACTACCTGGAAAACTTCCTCAAGCAGCGGCTGCCACTGACGCCCAACTCCGAATGGCAGGTGGAGGTGGACGAGCGCCGGTGGATTCACTTCTCGCGGCGCTACGCGGGCCCTCACCTCAAGGCGTGAGCGGCTCCAGCCGGTAGTGGCGCAGCGGCTGCGCCACGTTCTTCACGGGCGTCTCCGTCAGGGGCCCGAAGCGCAGGCCCTGGAAGAAGGGCTCCTCGGAGCCCACCAGCGCGGCATGCACGCTGTCCATCACCAGCGTCTCCCGGAAGCCCGCCAGTGACTGGAGGCGGGCCGCTTGGTTCATGCCGCTGGAGAACGCCGTGTACTGGCGGTTGGGCCCGAAGAGGCCGCAGTTGGCGTGCGCCAGGTTGACGCCCACCGCCACCCCCAGACCGGGCAGCTTCACGCGCTCACACAGCGCCGCGACCTCCTCGCGCGCGCCCAGTGACGCGGTGAAGGCCTGGATGTCACACGCGGCCCGCACCGCCGACTGCGCGCGCTCGCGCGGCGTCCCCTTGAAGAAGGGCGGCCCGAAGAGGCCGATGACGCAGTCACCGACCATCTTGTCGAACACGCCGCCGTGCTCCCAGATGCAGCCCACGGCGCGCTCGCTCCACTCGTCCACGAAGCGGCCGATGTCGCGCGGGCTGTCGAAGCCCCGCTCGCAGATGCGGGTGAAGCCGTTGATGTCCGCGAAGAGGATGCCCACCTCCTGGTCCTGCGCCCGCAGGTGCTGGGCATAGGCGGGCTCCTGCAACAACGCGTCGATGATGGCGTTGGGGAAGAACTGCGACAGGTGGATGCGCTCGCGGTTGTAGTCCTGGAGCCGCTGACTCAGCGTGGACGCCAGCACCCGGATGAGGTCCATGGCGTAGGAGGAGAAGCCGTTGTCGTTCCACACGACAATCTTCCCCAGCGGCCCAGACGTGGCGGCGCCGGAGATGAGCACGGCCTCCGTGGTTCGGCCGGAGAAGAGCCGCCGCAGCGTGGACTCCTCGCTCAGGAGCAGCCGGGGGCCATGTTGACGGATGGCCGCCTCCAACCCCGCGTGGGGCTGCTCGCCGCTTTCGAACTCCAGGTGCCCGTTGCGGTAGGTGCGGTAGTGCAGCACGTGCGGCTGCACCGCGTCTCGGAACAGCAGCAGGAAGCCCGGCAGGCGCACGCGCTGCGCCAGCGTCAGCACGGCCAGGTCCATGCCCGCCTCGAAGACGGGGTTGGCCAGATGGCTGTTGCACTGGAGGATGAGCTGGTGCTTCTCCGATGCGGTGTGCACCAGGCACAACACCGTGTCGAGCTGCTCCGCCACGATGTCCAGCGCGCGCTGCAGTCGCGCGGAGTCCTCCGGCGCGGTGACGTCGTTCGCGAAGAGCAGCCCGAACACGCCCACGCGCGTTCCCGCCACGTCCAGGGGCTGGCTGACCAGGGTGTCCTCGCCCAACCGGCGCACGCCCACGGCGCCTTCCAGCAGCGCGCCGGGGTGACGGGCACTCCAGTCCCCATCCTCCCACGTCTGCTCCACCAGCTCTTCGTCGCGCGTGGTGATGGCCACGGCCTTGGCGCCGGTGAGCGAGCGCACCAACGGAAAGCAGCGCTTGAAGGTCTGCGTCAGCGTCTCGCGCTCGCGCAGGCTCTCCTCCAAGGCGTCATCCACCGCGCGCTGGAGGGTGCGCAGCGCCTTGTACTCCCCCAGGGTGATGTCGGTCATGGGCTGCCCTTCTATCGCCGCCCGGGCGGTGCTGTCACAGGGCGGGGGTTTGTTGCTGGCCGCCGGCCACCTTCCCGTCCGCCACGTCGATGAGCCAGTACCCCTCGTGACCGGATTCGGTGGAGGAGCCCGCGCCAAAGACATGGGGCCGGTCGGCGGTGGCGGGATGGTGGTAGCGCCGGTGGATGTGGCCGTGCAACACCGCGTAGCGCGGGCCCGGCAGCAGCTTCAGCAAGGCGTCCGCGTCCCGGAGGCCATGGTGCCAGCGGTCTGGTCGCCCATGGGGATTGAGCGGCGCGTGGTGCACCACCACCAGGATGGCGCGGCCCTCCAGCCGGGCGTCCTTCAGCAGCGCGGACAGCCCTTCGAGCTGGGCCTTGCCGATGACGCCGTAGGACAGGCCCGGCGTGCGCGGCACTCGGGCGGACAGCAGGCCCACCACCGCGGCCTCGGCGCCCAGCAGTCGGACGAAGGGAAAGGCGCCCTCGCGGCGGTACTCCGGCAGGTCGCTCTCCAGCAGGTGGCCGAAGTACTTCGCGAAGCGCCCGGTGCGGTGGCTCCCGGGCGTGAAGACGTCGTGGTTGCCGGGGATGACGGTGCAGCGGCGGGGGTCCTCCGCCAGCGCGCCCAGGGACTGGCGGGCGCCGCTGAACTCACCCTCCAGCGCATACGCCGTCAGGTCGCCGGAGAGGATGAAGTGGTCCACCTGGAAGGTCTGCGCGTCCCGGGCAATGGCGGCCAGCGCCTGTGGCGCGCGCGCGTACCGCCGGGCGCGGCCTCCCACGGTGAGCTCCGCCAGGGCCACCCAGCGTCGCCAGCCCAGCCGGTGCAGCGGCAGCGCGAAGTAGTCCTCGGTGATGTGGACGTCGGAGCAGTGGGCGATGCGCATCGAGGGGTTTTCCGCCAATCACGACGAACGTAGCACCCGCCCCCGGAGGCGTCGACGAAGCAGGCCGCGGGCACTGCGGCGGCCCCCCGCGTCGGTTATGGTCCCCCGCGACGATGATTCGCTCCGCGTGCCCGCACGCCCTCTTTTCCCATGGCCTTCGGGGGCGCCCATGAGCCAGGTCCGAGGCCGCTTCGCGCCCAGCCCCACCGGGCGCATGCACCTGGGAAACATCCGCAGCGCGCTGCTCGGCTGGCTCCAGGCAAGGGCGGCCCACGGCCGCTTCCTGCTGCGCATCGAGGACCTGGACCGCGCGCGCTGCAAGCCGCGGTACGTCGATGATTTGCTGCGAGACATGGAATGGCTGGGGCTGGACTGGGACGAGCAACCCCTCTTCCAGAGCCAGCGGGACGGCCTCTACCGCGACGCGCAAGCCAGGCTGGAGCGTGAAGGGCGCGTGTATCCCTGCTTCTGCACCCGCGCGGAGATCGCGCGGGCCGCCAGCGCGCCTCACGGGCTCTCCGACGAAGGCCCCCGCTATCCGGGCACCTGCGCGCACCTCACCCGCGAACAGCTTTCCGCGCGCGCCCGCACCCGCGCGCCCGCGTACCGCTTCCGCGCGAGCCCCGGCGAGGTCCGCTTCGTGGACGGGTTGCAGGGCCCGTACTCGCAAGACGTGGACGCGGTGGTGGGCGACTTCGTCGTGCGGCGCAACGACGGCGTGGCCAGCTACCAGCTCGCGGTGGTGGTGGACGACGCGGCCACGGACATCACCCACGTGCTGCGCGGGGACGACCTGCTCTCCTCCACGCCTCGTCAGCTCCAGCTCTACGCGGCGCTGGGCCTGCGCGCGCCCGACTTCCTCCACGTCCCGCTGGTGCTGGGCGAAGACGGCAAGCGGCTCGCCAAGCGCGAGGGGGCCTTCGCGCTCGCGGAGCTGCGTGAGCGTGGCGTGGCGCCCGAGCGGGTGCTGGGCCTGCTCGCCGCTTGGAGCGGATGGGGAGCGGGTGGCCCCATGACGCTCGCCGAGCTGGTGCACAGCTTCCGTCCCGACAGGCTGCCGCGCGCCCCCGTCATCGCGGGCGAAGCCGCGCTCCGGGAAGCACTCGGCCTGGGGTGAGCCCGGGCCCCGCCCTCCTCCACGAGGTGTCATCCGAAGATGGCGGAATCGTGCGTCCGCTGCCCCATGCCCATGTTTGCCGCGGACATGAGCGCCTTCTTTGCTCGGGGCGCTCTCAAGCATCAGGAGGGGCAGCACCATGGCAGCCATCGTCGAGAACCAAGCGCCCGGCGACATCTCCGCCGTCGCGGGCAACCCCTACAAGTTGAGCTGGGGCGCCATCTTCGGCGGCGCCTTCGTCGCCCTGGCCCTGTGGCTTCTGCTGAACTCGCTCGGCCTGGCGCTCGGGCTGTCGTCGGTGGACCCCAATGACCCGAGCAGCGCCCGGGCGGCGGGCATTGGCACCGGCATCTGGAGCGCCATCGCGCCGCTCATCGCCCTCTTCTGCGGCGGCTTCGTCGCCGCGCGCTCGGCGGGCCGGCTGGACAAGGGCGGCGGCGCGCTGCACGGCGCGGTGATGTGGGGCCTGACGACGCTGGTGGGCACCGCCTTGCTGGGCATGCTGCTGTCGTCCATCATCGGCACCGCGCTGCGCGCGGGTGGCGCGGTGGTGGGGGCCACCGGCTCGGCGGTGGCGGGCGCGGCCTCGGGAGGCGGACAGGCGGCGCAGACCTTCGGGCTGGACGCCAATGACGCGCTGGCGCCCATCAACCGGCGCCTCCAGGCGGAGGGCAAGCCGGCCATCACCGCCAACCAGCTCCAGGCCGCTACGTCCGATGTCCTGAGCACCGCCCTGCGCACGGGCAACCTCGACCAGGAGGTGCTCGTCACCTCCATCGCGGAGAACACGCGCCTGTCGCGCCAGGACGCGCAGGAAATCGCGGGCCGGGTGGGCGACCAGTTCACCGCGTTCCGGGGCCAGGTCGGCCAGGTGGGCGAGCAGGTGCAGCAGGGCGCGCTGCAGGCGGCGGAGCCCACCAGCCGCGTCTTCTGGGGCATCTTCGCGTCGCTGCTGCTGGGCCTCATCTCCGCGGTGCTCGGCGCCACGGTGGGCGTGAGCCACCGCCAGCGCATCGCCGCCGAGGGCGCCGTCATCACCCCGCCGCCCACC